>CASBRC010000018.1 GCA_949128015.1 Synechococcales cyanobacterium PMM_0003 | reverse complement strand
CTGTAAATGGAACACCTGTAGTATTACCGAAACCTTGTCCAAATCCACCAACATAATTATTGTATGGCGAATTTCCATTCCCAACTGCCAATTGTGTTATTAAAGAGTCTTTGCCAGTAAACGAGGTGTTCAAGGTCAACCAAACTAACCCACTCATGGTTACGTTTGGACTAGAGGCAGGAGTGCCATTTGGTGTAAGAACATTATTGCCTGAAGCACCTGTGACGTTAAAGAATGCCAAACCACTGAGCTTGGTAGTTGTGGAGAACTGTTGAGCTTCGAGTTTCTCAACCTTGGCATCTAGAGCGTCAACACGACCGCGAAGGGTGGCAAGCTCAGCAGCAAACTCTTCTTGCAGCTTTTGCAATGTTGCAAGATCTTCTTGACTGACTTTATCAGCTAACCCTGCGGAGATAATTTCGTTGATCTTGTCTAAACAAGCATTCAGACCAGCAGCAAATTCAAAACGGCTAGTTGCTTGTCTGCCCCGAAAAGTGCTATCAGGATAACCCGCGATACAACCGTAGCGCTCAACCAAAGACTGAAGTGCGGTAAAAGCCCAATCAGTGGGTTTCACGTCGCTCAATTGAGATACAGAAGTAACGTTTTGGGCTACAGCCTTGGAGCGAGTTAAATCTGTATTAATTGCTCGAATAGTTTCTGATTCGCTCAACTTTGATTCTGTTACAGGCAGAGATGACTGCATTACAGGAACAGAAGAAGATTGAGACTGAACTTTTACTTGATTTTGAGTCTCAGCGTTTGCGCCTGTAGCCGAAGCTAACAAGCTCAAGCCTAATAGTACTGAGAGATTACTGACTTTTTTCATTCCTTCACACCATAAAAGAAATACCTTTAACAAGCATAACCAAATTGTTAATAGTTGCGATTAATAAATTTGATTACATTTGATTAAAATGCATATATTGGAAACTAACAAAATCAGTTAACAGCAAATGTATTAGAAAATACAATCTAGCCCCAGTCGTCATCCCAGTCTTCGCCAAAGTCATCTTTAACCTTCTTAGTTGTCCTAGAACTATCTTTCTTTACTGTTGCTGTTTGTGCTGTTGTTTGACGTTTTGAAGGATTGTTTTGGGTGGGTAAAACAGAAAATTTCGGCACTGTTGGCAATTCAAAACCTATTGAAGTTTGCCAAAGACTGATACATGTAGCACCACAACCAGCGCAAAAAATTAATAGTAATCCTAGCGGCAACTTGATTGACTCAAGGGTAAAAAATCGCAAATTAACTGGATAAGTATTTTGGGTTGCAAAAATTGCGATCGCAATTGAGGCAACCCAAAGAAAAATGTAAAGCGATAAACGAATCATGGCTGGATCTCTTCAGTTAAAGATGAAGGTTCTGTGAGGTAATGCCCAAATCTTTCGACAAATTGATTGTCAATAATTGCTTGGCGCATTTGCTGCGTGAATCGAATCAGTTCAGTAATATTATGAATCGATAGTAACGTGTATCCCAAAATTTCTTGCGATCGCACTAAGTGGCTAACATAAGCTCGTGAAAAATTCTGACAAGCATAGCAACCACATTCGTTGTCAATGGGTGTGAAGTCACGCTTAAATTTTTGGTTTTTGAGATTCCAGCGTTCGCCGCGCACTAGAGCGACGCTATGCCGCGCAAATCGGGTGGGGATCACACAATCAAATAAGTCAATTCCTGCGGCTACGGCTTGAGCCATTTCTTTGTATGTACCAACACCCATGAGATAGCGGGGTTTATCGACTGGCAGTAATGGTGTTATCGCCTTGACTATTTTTTCGATTAATTCTGGCGGTTCACCGACGCTCACACCGCCGATCGCATAACCTGGTAAGTCAAACTCAATTAGTTCTCGTGCGGACTGTTGGCGCAAATCTAGATAAACTCCGCCTTGGACGATCCCAAATAATGCTTGATCGTTTTTGCGATCGTGAGCCTTGGTACAGCGCTCTAGCCAACGAGTTGTGCGTTGTCCTGCAAGTTTGACCGCTTCATAGGTGGCAGGATAGGGGGCGCATTCATCAAAAGCCATGATCACGTCTGCACCCAGTTGATTCTGGATTTGGATCGATTTTTCTGGTGTGAGGTTGATCATGTTGCCATCACGAGGCGATCGAAACTGGACTCCTTCTTCGCTAATAGAACGGATTTCACTGAGACTAAAAACTTGAAACCCGCCCGAATCGGTAAGAATTGGGCCATCCCAATTCATAAATTTGTGCAAGCCCCCTGCTTCTGATACAATATCTTCACCTGGTTGGAGATGGAGGTGATAAGTATTGGCTAAGACCATTTCGGCTTTGCAGTCTTTAAGCTGAGCAGGTGTAACAGTTTTTACGTTTGCCAATGTGCCGACGGGCATAAAACGCGGTGTATGCACAACTCCGTGGGGTGTATGAAATTGCCCAACTCTGGCATCAGTGCGATCGCATTGACATTCTAGTTTGAAAGTAAAGTTATTCAGAGCGGACAATCCTAAGTTTATGTACAGATTTAAACGGTTATATG
>CASBRC010000017.1 GCA_949128015.1 Synechococcales cyanobacterium PMM_0003 | reverse complement strand
GTACACCGTAGCTCCTTTGCAAGGAGAGGGGCTAGGGGTGAGGTTTTTAGGATATTTCTCGTACCAGTTAAAATAATTTATGGCAAATTCATCTATGATTTATTCAACCTGTAGACTGAACTTCTTATGAAAACAGATCGTCCAACTTATACGCAAGTGCAGATTTCAGCTTGGTTGCGGGGACTTATGAGCATCGCCCTCACAGACAACGAGTACAGTGAACAAGAACGCAAGCTCTTCGATCAAATTAGCCATAGTGAGGAGTGGGGCGAAGAAGTCACAATTTCTAATTTTGAACCAATTAGCGCTCAAGACTTGGCTGAAGCATTGGGTAGCGATCGCAAAGTAGGGGAGAACTTTTTACGGATGGCAGTGATGATGGCACTCGCCGATGGTAAATATAGTGATGCAGAAGATCAAATCATTCAAGAATTTTGCAAAGCCCTAAAGCAAGAAGTCAAACCAATCAATGATTTGCGCCAAAAGCTTGCTACAGCCTCTAACCAAGGAGAACATCACCCCAATCTGTTGGAGCCTGTGAAAGAATGGCTTGACCATATGGATATTCATGATTCTCGTCTTGCCAACTTGATCTGTAGAGTGGTGCCAGCTCAATGCCCCTTCGAGCGTGATATCGTCCTATTTGGCAAAAAACTCATGCATATTCCTGCTATGTGTGAAATCAATCCTCTATACGATCAACTGGTGGGATTACGTTTTCGATCGCTAAGTTATCTTGCCGACAAAGGCGAAGATGTCTCGAAATATTGCTAGTAGAAAGCGCGTTTTGCGCGCTTTCTACTTTTTGGATTTTATTAAAGCGTAAAGCGTTATAGTGTTTACTAAGTTTTACGATGCTAGCTATGCCCAGAGAACTAAAAAACGCCAACAAAGAAGAAGATAACAGCGATGTCTCGCCCAACGTATTGCGCGTTGTTTTAGCATTTCGACGCTGGGGCTGGACTGCCTTTTGGGCGCAAGTTGTTTTGTGCGTAGTTTCATCTGTTGTCTTACTGCAACTTTTCTTATTTCCGAGGGCGGGTCAGATAGCTAGTCCCACAGGATTAGATACTAGTCCCGCGACATTACCAGGATTGAGCTTTGCTTGGGCCGGTGTGGCTGTATTAGGTGCAAGTATTTTCTGGAATTATCGTTATACGCAAATGGCAAAAAAACTGCGATCGCCTGATCGCCCAACTAAGAGCCAAACTATATTTCAAATCAAAATTGGATTAATAATTAATTTGATTGGGATGTTTGTCACTTTACTGGGAGCCTTTGCAATTATTGGGGCTTTAACTCTAAGAGCAGGTCAAGGACAAGCAATATTACCTGGAGCAGGCAGCTTTAACTCCGTAATTCAACCCCTCGACTTTCAAATTATTCAAGCTAGTTTTAATATTATCTTTGCCCATTTTGTTGGTTTAGTCTGCTCTCTGTTGCTCCTTAACCGTGCCACCGATAAGCCAAACCGAGAATAAATTCTGAATCGCGGATTAAATGGATTAAGGGATTACACGGATTAAAAGATTTAGATGCGTTTTTCCTCAGCGCTAAGCGCTGAGATCAAAAAATCCGCGCAATCCTTTAATCTTTATAATCCGCGATTCAGAATTTATTCGCGATAGAATATATAAAGAAATGTAAATAGTGGCGAAAACAATGGAGTGGAAGCAAATCGAAGAAAATTGGGTGTTGACACCACCCAAACCCAAGGGCGTGATTCACTTTTTGGGCGGTGCATTTTTTGCGGCTGCGCCTCATGTTGCCTATGGTCGCGTTTTAGAACAGCTTGCTAAAAATAATTATGCGATCGTGGCTACACCATTTCTAAATAACACCTTCGATCATCGCCAAATTGCCCGTGACGTTAATGCATCATTTCGCAAAGCACGGAGCAAACTATTTCTTGATTATTTTCCCGTGTTTGGCATGGGGCATAGCATGGGTTGTAAAATCCATTTACTAATTAACAGTCTGTACAAGCCCACCCGTGCTGGCAACATTTACATCGCCTACAACAACTACAGCGCCGATCGCTCGATTCCTTTTTTTAAAGAATTAGCTGGCAAGATTCCCGAAATGTCGTCGATGGATTTCACCCCTACACCCAAGGAAACCGAACAGCTAGTTATTGCCAATTATCAGACAGCCAATAATTTACTAGTTAAGTTCGTTGACGATGGGATTGATGAAATTTCTAGCCTTGCTAAGCTGCTTAACCAAAAATTTCCGACAACTGTTAGCTTGGAAACCCTTGAAGGGACGCATATCACCTCTATGGGCATTGATGTGAAATGGCAAGCAGGATCTAGTTTTTCGGCGATCGATGCGATCGCGCAATGGGTTAAGCAAGAAATGCACAAAAATAATCAGAGCTTAGAACTAGTTTTACTGAACTGGCTAGCCAAACAATAAAACTAAAAGAGCAGGTTGCGGCGCAACCTGCTCTTTTAGTTTTGAGTATAAATACTTCGTTCAAACAAACAATAAACCTGACAACAAAGTTAGATAAAAATTGATTGATTTTGTATTTGTATATAACCCATTAGAATTTCTAATATTATTTTAATGTTGTTACAATTACCGACTATTCATATTAGGTTTTGCATCAATATGTATCAAGTGGTCATAAAATCAGATTGATATACTACTGATTTTCTTAACTCAAATCTGTAGAGACACTCGCTACTTAAGCCTTATCCCTAGACGTTTTGAGATCTTCAACTCAAAAAAATCTCGACAAACAAGTACCAGAAGATACATTTACCTTATTAGATTCATATAAATTTTTTATATGAATTTATAGAAAGAAATAGCAGGTTTTGAAAAATTTTTTTTGAAAAATGTAAATCTGGATACGCACTTTATGTTTAAATTAAAGACATCGCTTAAGGGCTTCACACGAAGAATTCCTGATAGGATTAACTTATACAACGCAAAATTTTTCACCGAAGAGTGAGATATCGAAGGGCTAATTAGATTTTTAACGGATTTTTAATTTTCTTTAATCTTCAATTTGACTATTGAATCTGACTCCTAAGTTTTTTTGCATCGCTCAATGCGATCGCTTTTTTGCCTCGCTCAAAGTGATTAATCAGTGCGGTTTATCGATTCTCATATAACTATAGTAAGGAGATATTAATGTCTTACTCGAAAACACAGTCTAAAGCCAAGGCTGGCTACGACGCAGGTGTACAGGACTATAAACTAAAGTATTATACCCCCGACTACACTCCTAGAGATACTGACCTTCTCGCGGCTTTCCGCTTCGTGCCTCAACCAGGCGTACCTCCAGAAGAAGCTGCTGCTGCGGTAGCTGCTGAGTCTTCGACAGGTACATGGACAACTGTATGGACAGATTTGTTGACCGACCTCGATCGCTACAAAGGTCGTTGCTACGATGTCGAGCCAGTTGCCAACGAAGACAACCAATACATCGCTTACATCGCATATCCTCTTGACTTGTTCGAGGAAGGTTCTGTAACCAACTTGCTAACCTCATTGGTTGGTAACGTATTTGGTTTCAAAGCTCTTCGCGCACTTCGTCTAGAAGACATCCGCGTACCGATTGCATACTTAAAGACATTCCAAGGACCTCCTCACGGTATCCAAGTTGAGCGCGACAAACTAAACAAGTACGGTCGTCCTCTATTGGGTTGTACCATCAAGCCTAAATTGGGCTTGTCGGCGAAGAACTACGGTCGTGCCGTATACGAATGTCTTCGCGGCGGTTTGGACTTCACCAAAGACGACGAAAACATCAACTCTCAGCCTTTCATGCGCTGGCGCGATCGTTTCTTGTTCGTTCAAGAAGCAATCGAAAAAGCCCAAGCTGAAACAGGCGAAGTCAAGGGTCACTACTTGAATGTAACTGCTCCTACCTGTGAGCAAATGATGGAACGTGCGGCTTTCGCTAAGGAAATCAAAACGCCGATCATCATGCATGACTTCTTGACTGGTGGCTTCACAGCTAACACCACTCTTGCTAAGTATTGCCGCGACAATGGCTTGCTCTTGCACATTCACCGCGCTATGCACGCAGTTATTGACCGTCAAAAAACCCACGGTATTCACTTCCGCGTTTTGGCTAAGTGTCTGCGTATGTCTGGTGGCGATCACCTCCACTCTGGAACCGTTGTCGGTAAGCTCGAAGGCGAAAAGGGCATCACCATGGGCTTTGTTGACCTAATGCGTGAAGACCACATCGAACTCGATCGCGAACGTGGTATCTACTTCACTCAAGATTGGGCTTCTATGCCTGGTGTTATGCCCGTTGCTTCGGGTGGTATCCACGTATGGCACATGCCTGCGCTCGTCGAAATCTTCGGCGATGACTCCTGCCTACAGTTTGGTGGTGGTACATTGGGTCACCCATGGGGTGCGGCTCCTGGTGCAACTGCTAACCGCGTTGCTCTCGAAGCTTGCGTACAAGCACGTAACGAAGGTCGCGACATGATGCGTGAAGGTGGAGACATCCTTCGTGAAGCTGGTCGTTGGTCTCCTGAATTGAACGTTGCTCTTGAACTCTGGAAAGAAATCAAGTTTGAATTTGAAGCAATGGATACCGTCTAATCGATTAGCTAACTTGAGAATGGGCTACGCCCATTCTCACAAAGATTCTTGGTTAAGTTCAGCCTATGGATATCAAGCGCAGTACTAAGTCCACAGCCAAAATGTTGATCAATTTTTTGACCTTCGAGGCTGTGAAGACGATCGCCGAGCAATTGGAAGAAACTGATAGGTTAAAAGCTCTCTGGTTTAATCAGTTCTCGACGCGTGAAAGACTCCAAAATGCTGAACTTTATATCAAAGACCTGTTTCAGGTTCACCAAGAAATGGCTTTTCGGGTGATGACAGTACGGGAGCATTTGGCAAATGAGATTTTAGATTTTTTACCTGAAATGACTCGGACTGGTATTCAACAATCAAATATGCAGCTTCGCCGTCAACATTTTGAGCATTTGATGAGCGTTCAGGTTTCTGAAGGCGATGCAGAATGCGAGAATTTAGAATCTAGTTTAGAAATTAGTTCTGAAGATAATCTCGAAAGCCCTTTAGGAATAAGTTCGGAGTCAGATGTGGACTTAGTTGTTGATTGCGATCGCAATTCTCCCCAACAAAATTCAATAGAAATATAATTCTAATCGCGAGGAAATAATGCAAACTTTACCAAAAGAGCGTCACTACGAAACTCTTTCTTACCTTCCCCCTTTGAGCGATGCTCAAATCACTCGTCAAATCGAGTACACCCTTAAGCAAGGTTTCTTTCCTGCGATCGAATTTAACGAAGATTCCGATCCTGCAATCCACTACTGGACTCTTTGGAAGTTGCCCTTGTTCAACGCCAGAACTCCTCAAGAAGTTTTGACTGAAGTTCAAGCTTGCCGCTCTAGCTATCCTGGCAGCTTCATCCGTGTTGTTGCTTTCGACAACATCAAGCAGTGCCAAGTACAGAGCTTCCTCGTACACAAGCCTAACAGCGCTCGTTACTAAGCTCTAAAAAACAAAGAAAGCCCCGCGATGCGGGGCTTTCTTTGTTTTGATATACTGGTTGATATAGATGCCAAATCCTAAAAATGAGCTAGCTATTTTTAAGGGAAGCATTTTAGCTTTGATGCAAACTTAAGCACTTAACACTATGACAATTTCTTTAGATTTACCTCAAGAATTGGAACAAGAGCTATCTGTTGAAGCAGGAAAAATTAGCTTATCCTTACCAGAATATATCCTCCAACTTCTAGCTGTTAGAAAATTTTTAGAGAGTCAGCTTAGAACTGGAGCAGAATTAGTGAGTTATTGGCAAAGTGAAGGACTAATTAACTCGCATCCTGAGATTAAGAATAGTCAAGAGTATGCTCGCCAAATTCGACATGTAGCAGAACATCGTCAACATTTATAAAGTGATTTTATGTATGTTTTAGATACTGATATTCTGATCGATGTTTTGAGAGGACATCAACCTGCGATCACATGGTTTAGCACCTTATCAGAATTGCCCAGTGTTTCAGGTTTTGTCGTGATGGAGTTAATCCAAAATGCTCAAAACAAGCAAGAAGTTAACCAAGTTTTTAAGCTGACTGCACCTTTATCATTAATTTGGTTAACTAAAATTGATTGCGATAATGCTCTGTCAGATTTTAGTAAATATCGACTTTCTGACGGGGTAGGGCTATTAGACGCATTAATCGCTCATTGTGCCATTAGCAAAAATAAGCCTCTGTGTACTTTTAACATCAAGCACTATCGGGTTATCCCTAATTTGAGAATTATTCAACCCTATGAGCGCTGATTACAGAGTTAGATTAGTGTTTTGCCGTAAATTGCATACAGGCATAAATATCTTCCCTAGTTAGAGATGGATATTCTTCGAGTACATCTTCTATCGAATCCCCTACGCCCAAAAATTCCATTATTGTTTGCACTGTAATC
>CASBRC010000016.1 GCA_949128015.1 Synechococcales cyanobacterium PMM_0003 | reverse complement strand
TCGGCAATACTTTTTAATTCAGGAAATTTGAAGCCGCGCAAAACAGAAAGTGGCCCATCATTACGAACCATTGGTGCAGCAGGTAGCAGCCTTGTCAGGGCATAGATTCCGTAATAGGCGAGAGGATGACGATGTAAATCATTAATCAAAATGCCATGCTTTGAGACACGCTGCATCGATCGCACAATTTGCACCGCATTATCATGGGCAAAATGATGCAAAAACATCGCGGCGATCGCAATATCAAACTCATCATCGGCATAGGGTAGAGCAAGCGCATCCGCAACTTCCACTTTGATTTTTGCTTGCAAATTTGATGGCAAACGTTTTTTGAGAGTTTCTCGCGCATAATCCACCGTGACAGGATTCGCATCGATCGCCACAATCTCTACATCGATTTCAGGCAATTGCTTTGCCGCCAGCGCACAATATATTCAGGAAAATCGCCGATACCAGTACCCAAATCGAGAATACGTGTTTTTTTATTTTGTTGCGATCGCATTTTGAGAAAGGGAGCGAGAATTTCCATAGTCGTGGCATAGCCACCTAGTAATTGATTAATGGGGCGTAACTGCTCCAATGCATCAGTAAGGCGCTCATCCTGAATTGAGAAATCATCCATCAATTCATCTTGATCGGTGCGAATTTGAAATGAAGGCATATATGCTCCTATATTTTTTTTGAAACCCAAAAAGCTGTAGCGCATGCTGCGCGTGCGCTACAGCTTTTTGGGTTTAATTATACTTTTTGAAATAAACAACCTTCAATCGATAGACCAGGTCCAAAGGCTAGGGCAATACCATTTTGAATAGAATCATTTATCCCGACTTGATGTTTTTCTAGAATCTGTTTAAGGATAAATAGAATCGTCGGCGAACTCATATTGCCATAACGCCTTAAAATCTCATAGGAATCAGCAACCATGCGATCGCTTAATTCACAAACTGATTGAATCTTTTCAATTATCCGTCTTCCCCCAGGATGAATTGCCCAAAAGTCAAGATCATTTGCTATGAGATAATGTTGATCTAAGAAAGCTTGTAAATAGTCTGGCAGATGCCCCACCACCACATCAGGAACCTTTGGTGATAGCCCCATCAGAAAGCCCGTATCACCAATAGTCCAATTCATTAATTCTTCGGTGTTCTCGATCAACTGACTATATCCATCCGTATAAGCAAGTTTTCCTTCTGCTTCAGAAAATGGACGTGATGATAAAATTGCGGCAGCAGCTCCATCAGAAAAAATCGCATTAATAATCGTATTCTCTAGGGTGTCCGCAACTTGAAAATGTAAAGAACATAACTCCACACAAACTAAGAGAACTTTAGCTTGGCGATCGCTTTGACAGATCGTATGAGCCGTCCTGAGTCCATTAAATGCTGCATGACAGCCCATAAACCCAATCATCGTCCGAGAAATTGTATAGGAAAGCCCTAAATGCTTGATTAAATGGATATCAATGCCAGGAGCCGAAAAGCCTGTACAACTGACAACGATTAAATGGGTGATATCTTGAGTGCGAAGATGGGCTTCTGAGATTGCTTGCTGGGCAGCTTGCAGCGCAATTTTTGGGGCATAAGTTTCATATTTTTGGTTGCGGCTAAAAGTAGTTGGTGTGGGTGTAAGTTCCCAGTTATGGGGATATAGTTCAAAATTTTGGAGATCGCCACCGTAGTCTGGGATGCAGCTATAGCGATAATCAATTCCTGAGTTTGCATAAATTGAGGGAATTCTTTTTCTAATCGAAGTCGATAAACTTTCGGTTTTCAGCATAAAGTCTGCGGCTTCAGACTGAGTGAGTTTATAGGGTGGATTGGATGTTGCGATCGCTTCTAAAACTGTATACATTTGGTAAAACCCAATAAACGAATATCAAATCAAAATTTTTAACTTTACCTTATGATTAGGTAAGGAGCTACAAGTTGTTATATCGATTTGCCAAGAGTTAATTCAACAAAAATTCTATAGTTTGTTTAGTTGCAAATTGTTATAATTTGTAGCGTAGAAACTTTTATAGAAGTAATCTGAGAGATTGAGAACCCATTCTTTGAGAGAAAATATACAAATCAAACATTATCTCTAACGCTAATATTACTAACTTACATTGTATAGCGTTATCAATAATTCCTGTCTGACATCCTTCACAGCATAAAAAAGAAAAAATCATCGCTCCGCAAAGATTTTTTCTTTTTTATGCTTAGGGTGTGACTTTACTAGCGATTGGCATTCTCCAGCCAGAACCAAAAGCGCGATCGCAGATTTTTAAACCTGGAGCAGCTTGACGGCGTTTGAATTCAGCGATTTTAACGAGTCGAACTACGCGATCGACAATTGCTTGATCATGACCTAAGGCAACGATTTCGGAAGCTGAAAGATGCTGATGAATCAGATTATACAAAATATCATCAAGAATATCGTAGGGAGGAAGAGAATCTTGATCGAGTTGATCGGGCTTGAGTTCGGCACTGGGTGGTTTGGTAATAATATTAATGGGGATGACTTCTTGAAGCCCTTGTTTAATTGCTAAATTGGAATCTGTTTGATTTAGCCATTCACAAATAGAAAAAACTCGTGTTTTGGGTACATCGGCGATCGCAGCGAGTCCTCCATTCATATCACCATACAGAGTGCAGTAACCGACAGATATTTCTGATTTGTTACCTGTAGAAAGCAGTAAATGTCCAAATTTATTGGAGATCGCCATGAGTAAACTACCGCGAATTCGCGATTGCAAATTCTCTTCGGTAACATCACTAGTTTTGTTGGCAAATAAAGCTTCTAAACTCAGATCAAAAGCTGACATCATTGGTTGAATGGGAATTTTGTGTGTCGAGATTCCTAAATTATCAGCTAGGGCGATCGCATCGGTAATCGAATGAGCAGAACTATAGGGAGAAGGCATTAGTACGCCCAGCACATTTTCTTTACCGATCGCCTCGACTGCGATCGCAGCGACGAGCGCCGAGTCAATGCCGCCACTCAAGCCGATCACCACTTGGCGAAATCGGCATTTTCGCGCATAGTCACGCACACCAAGGACAAGCGCCGCAAATATCTCCGCATTATCATTTTTATATTTTGAAGAATTATCGGTACATGATAATTCTTCAAAATCAATCACTAATAAATCTTCTTCAAATCCCTTGCCACAGGAAATTATTTCACCTTGGCAATTAAAAGCCATACTGCGCCCATCAAAAATCAGATCGTCATTTGCGCCCACCTGATTGGCGTAAATCAAGGGTAAATTATGAACGATCGCACTATGACTTAACATTGCCTCGCGTAAAGACTGTTTACCCACGGCATAGGGTGAAGCTGATAAATTCAACAATAAATCTAGCTCATAATTTGCCGTTAGTTCAGCAACAGGATCATCGGCGTAGTTGCGCTTTTGCCAAAACTTATCATCATTCCAAATATCTTCGCAAATAGTCACACCCACTCGCAGCGATGATCCCCCATTCAAATCTAGCGTAAAAACTTGGCTCCCAGTCCCCACCGCAAAATAACGATCTTCATCAAAAACGTCGTAGGTTGGCAACAAACGTTTATGAAAAACTTGCTGAATCTTCCCACCTTGCAATAGGGCTGCACTATTAAATAGTGGCTTGCCTCCCGATTGATTTGCCTTAGGATTTGGAGAAGCTATCCCCACAATTACCGCAACCTCATGGGGAAGTCTACGAGCAAGATCGGCGATCGCAGTTTCCATATCGATCACAAATTGATGATTCATCAACAAATCGCGAGGCGGATAGCCACAGATCGACAGCTCAGGGGTGAGGACAAGCTGCACACCTTGACTGGCTAGTTTCTGCACAGCAATTAAAATGCGATCGCAGTTACCGACCAAATCACCAATCACAGGATTAAGTTGTGCGATCCCAAAAGTTACAGGAGGCATAGATAATTTTTCTTTTTTGAAACTATTGGCTTTTAGCTAAATCCTACATACTCCCTTCCCAGTATAAAAATAGACATTAAAACCCAAGAATTAGCGTTGCGGCGCGGAGCGCCGCAAAGTCTAATCTTTCACTGGGAAGGGAGTATATATTTTAAAAGCCTTGCTTTGCAAGGCTTTTAAAATATATGTGAGTTTGGTACAGGCTTAAAAGCTAAGAGCTTTTACCTCAAGAAGCAAGCATGAAGCCACATC
>CASBRC010000015.1 GCA_949128015.1 Synechococcales cyanobacterium PMM_0003 | reverse complement strand
CCCCAGACCCCCCCTCTGAGCATTTTTTAAAACTAGGAAAATTTAGCATACTGAAGCTACATTAAAGCAAAGCAAAGCAAAAGTAAAAAAGCCAAAATATTTAAAAAGATTTTGATAAAATATATTGCCCAACTGTTAATGGTAGAGTCCGGTTATTTCTGTAGCGTCCTATTAAAATGCAGCCAGAGAATGACCCGGCTGCAATTTATTTACCTGCGAGTGACTAGATGAAAAAAAGCTTTGAAATTGCCTCTATAACTTCAGGTTTATCCGGTAGATTTCCCTACTTTTGCCCCGATCGCCCTTAATTTGCTCTGCCTCCGAAGTCAGATTATGGGAATATTGGGGTAATTTGACACTCTGTTTTTACAATGTCTGCAATCGTTACTGTATATAGGTTTAAGCTTGTCACAGAAGGCATATATACATATAAATTATGACGTTTTCGTATGACTTTACCGATCGCCTATCTCAGCTAACATTGCCCACAAAAAACCCGTCTGAGTGCGACGGGTTGCAAATATTCCCAACAATGGGATTAATCTGTGAAGTGAACGCGGCAGCGGATAATGTTTGCCATCTGCACGGCGTTTTTATGAGGGATAGCACCCTCATAGTCGATAAACTCGACCACGTAGTCTTCACGGAGTTTTAAGGTGTTTAGCGCGCGTTCTGAGAGGTAATCGCGGGTAAGTTGGGAATCTTTGGTTAGATTGAAGTGCAATCGGATTTTGGCTGCGGTAACTCCCCACATGGCTAGATAGAGTTGGTTGGTGCATTCGGCAATTACTACTCCTAGTGGGCAAGTTGTCTGGGTGTCGGGGCGATCGTACCAAGCTTTGATTGAGTCCGTAAGTTCGCGGCGGGTAAATATTGTTGCCGATCGGATCTTTCCCCATCTTTTCTGTAGCTCCTTTTCTGCCTGTTTAGCTTCATCGGTAAGAGCCTTAAATTCCCCACTGATAACCAGCCTCAGAGTGCGGTTTGCCCAGACTGCAAATTGCGGACTTGTCCACTGTGCAGCGTGTATCGCAATCTCAATTTGAGAGTAAATGTCGGCATCTCCACCGATCGTATTGTAGGTTTTGATAAGTAAACCTGATTGCAACCCGAACGATAGCGCAGGGCTTGAAACCGAGTGAGTGTCAGGTACGGGATTTTCACCGTACAGGTTACAGCCTCCAAGACTCTCCGAGAGAGCCATAATATAATCTAATGTGTTGAGGTTCGAGAGGTAGTCGTTGAGCTTCTTTTTTGGATTAGCTTTACACATCTGACTGAGATTGACATACCCTTTGGGAATTGTTACGCCGTTAATAACAGTCTCTGAAGATGTTTGCCCGATCGCCTTGCCATTGAAATTGTGTGGTATGATAGTCATTAGTTAGCCTCTCCGATAGGTTGACTCACGCACCGGAAGTCAGTAGCTTTGCGGTGCTATCTGTATTATAGCATAGCTCTAGTGGAATATCAGGAAAATAGTAGAAATCTTTTAGGGCGATCGCCCGCGCGATAATGGGGATATTAGGGCTATTAGGCATCGAGTTTTCAAAATGGCTGCAATCGTTACTGTGTATAGGTTTAAGTCTGTCACGGAACGCTATATATTATAAAATATATCGAATATCCTATGACTTTATCCCCTATGTGTGACGGGGCGATCGAGCGAAAAAGTGTCGTTAGCGAAGCCCTCGCAGAGGATCGCGCCGTGCCCAAAAATATTTTTTTTTATTTTTTGCGGATTCTGGAAGATACTATGGTATAGTTAGATAGTTAGACAAATACAAACGGAACCAAACATGACTAAGCAAACAGGATTTTTGACATTTCGATTAGGTGTCCAAACCGTATACTGCAACCGCACCAAAGGCGGTTTATGGTTTACAGTTTCAAACGGTGAGCCTGTAAAAGTTGACGCGGTAAGCTTTCAAAGCAAACAGGGCGGGTTGCGAGGTTTGAATATCTATGAGGCCACACGCGGCGGTAAAGACGGCTGGAAAGTCGGATTATTGCTAGAGGATGAAAACAGCCAAGTTTACAAGTTTGAGACGGGATCAGGAACTAGCTTTGCACGGGGGATGTTGTGGGCGATCGCTAGCCTGAGTCCTGAGCAAGCGCAAACCGGACAGATCGGTATCAATCCAACCCCAGCCGACCCCACAAAAACAAAATCGAGTAATCCCGGTAGTATTTTGTACTGCAATATGCTGTGTGATGGTGTCGAGTTGCCGATCTTTATGGGTGAAGGGCGTCCGGACTGGCAACAAATTGCCCAGATAGCTCTGAGTAAAGCTAACGGATACGATTATCCGATCGCAGAGATCCCCGCATCGTGGGTATTCAGTGATGATGAAGGCAAATCTAACAGCCCGCCATCAGTTACCTCCAAATCGGGCTTTAGCGGTCAATCAACAGCAGGCGGTCAATCAACAGCAGGCGGGCGATCGGGCATAACTTACCCTAACACGCCGTTAAAAGCTCAAGACCCGCAGACACAATCGCCATCCGATACAGCAAGGCAACAGACACCGGATCAGATTGCAGCAATCACATTCCTCGGTGGGCTGTATGATGAATTTATGCTGATGATTGAAGGTGTGTACGACCTAAATGCAGTAACGATTGATCAGGATCGAATGACTAAGTTTTTAGAAACAGCAAAAGTCAAAACCTTTAGCGATTTAACTCTAACTCGCAAAAATCAAGTTACAGTCAGCCTGGTAATTGAGATAGTACAAATCAAAATACCCGGACACAAAGCAATCGAGGAGATTCAAAAGATGCTCAAATCGGAATTGACGATCGAGACTTTTGACGCTTTAAGCGCGCTAACAAAAGAAGTATTCTCGGAGTTAATACCGTTCTAGAATTCCCACTATTGGGAATTAACCAGCAATAACAAGGGCGATCGGGAATAAAATCTTGATCGCTTTTGTGTGTTAGTTTTAAGTATGTTGGCAAATAATTTAGTTAAAGTGATGAGGAAGAAAGATCCGTTTTTACGAAGGTTGCATCCAAAACTAACCGATGAGCAATGTTGCATGATGATAGCGATGCGGGACGTACTAGGCATCAAAGCGGCTGAACATCACTTCAATATCCCTGCAAAAAAGCAAATACCTATTGGTGAGAAAGTTAAGACATCTCCGCATTTAGATACAGTTTACTGGCAGTATAGAAATTCATTAGCGAAACGGTGGATGAATCAATTAGGCGAAACCATGAGTGCAACACTTGTTAAAATCACTGAAACGATCGGGGAAGATGAGATTAATTTGCTACAGTTGCGTGAGCTAGTAAGGGCGGCAGAGGTCTTAGGTGATATCTCAGTCAGTGCCACGGCGATCGCCCCAGAAGGCATCGAATTAGATGCCGTTAAGCATCAAATTATCGACGTGACAGAAGAATCAGAGCAATACTTATTGCCAGCTAGTAAGGTACAAAACAATGCCATTGGCTAAAGCCTTGCAGTTGAGAAAAATGGCAGAAATTGCCAGAGGGAAGCGACAAAAGTTTGTAGATTTTCCAGCGCCGCACCCTAAGCAATCGCTAGCACTAAAGAGTAAAGCAGAAGTCTTACTATTCGGAGGCGGCGCGGGGCCCGGCAAAACAACGTGGCTGCTTTGGGATGCTGCAAAACATATTGACAGCCATCTTTACAGCGCCGTTATTTTGCGTAGAACTTATCCCGAAATATGCAATGAAGGCGGCTTGTGGGATGAATCTCAAAGATGGTATCCGTTAAAAGGTGCAACAGCGCATCAGACTAGATTAGAGTGGACTTTCCCCAGCGGCGCTACAATCAGATTTTCGCATTTACAGCATGAGAAAAATGTCAATAACTGGCAAGGCGCGCAATTACCCTATGTTGGATTTGATGAGGTAACACACTTTACCAAAAAGCAATTTTTCTATCTGCTTTCTCGATTACGATCGCCCCACGGTTTTGAGCCAAAAATGCGGGCGACGTGCAACCCGGATGCCGATAGTTGGGTTGCTGAATTGGTTAATTGGTGGATAGGTGAAGATGGCTATGCAGACCCCCAAAAAGCAGGGGAAATAAGGTTTTTTATAGTAGTTGATGATATTATTATTTGGGGTGACACAAAACAAGAATTGCAGATAAAATATCCGGGTTGCCTACCAAAAAGTTTTACTTTTATTGGCGCGACGGTAGAAGACAACCCGACCTTGCTAAAAGCAGATCCCGGCTATTTAGCAAACTTACAAGCTCAGAACTCAGTAGATCGCGATCGGCTTTTATATGGCAACTGGCACGTTAAAAAAGCAGAATCTATGCTATTCGATGTCGAGGCTGTTGATGCTTGTGCGATCGGCAACTATTCTTCACCTATTCACGGTCGCCGCTATCTTTGGGGGATCGATCCCAACTATGGCGGGGATGATTACTTCACGGCTCAAGCTTGGGATATCTCCACAGTTCCCTATACTTTGGCTTATGAGTATCACAAAAACAAAACCCCAGTGTCAACATCAATCAGGGCTTTAATCCCGTTCATTAGGCGATATCCGCCGCTAATCATTGGGGTAGAAATCAACTCAGGCGGTAAGGTAATAGCTGAAAACTTAGCCGAAAAAATGCCTGATATTCGCATACAAGGAATACTATCAACTAAGTCGAGTAAAATTATTAATACTGACAGATTAAAGCTATTTGTAGAGGAAAACGCAATAAACTACCCTAAAAATTGGGAAGGTATAGAAGAGTTTAAAAAGTTTTCAAAAGACGATCGGCGCGCTGTTTCCGGTCATGATGACACAGTGATGGCGGCGGCTAGCGCTTTTGCGTGTTTGGACTTAGTACACACTAGAGATCCGATCACCCCTAGTGTTGGCGTACAGTTTGCCCATCCCACATTTTAAAACTCGGTTTGTGCTGAATGAATAAAAAACTTTTCTTTACTATTGAAGACCGAGATTAATCGCCTGCGATCGACTTGATCGTCGCGCCGCCCTGAGAAATTCCCACAAATACCCGATCGCCCGGCTTCAATTCCCACGATTTTCGTTCTTTAAGGTATTCAATAGGTTCGCTAGGGGCGATCGGCTGAAACCATTTACTGAGAATTCCTGATAACATGAGTTGTATCCCGTATGTTTGAATACAGCATAACATACTATATCGAAATTCTCATTGTTGGGAATTATCACAATTATGCAGACAGCAGCGCTTACACCATTAGTATCCCTTATCGGTCAAAGTTTAGGCTACGGTGAGTCATCTTCCCACTGGTTTAAAAATGGCTGGTCTACCAGTACATCAGGCGGTTACGGGAATAACTACACAAATGACTATGCAGCCATGCTTAAGCAGCCTTGGATAGCCGCTGCGGCTAAGGTTCGCATTTTGTTGATGCTGTCATACTTGCAGGAATACTCGCACGATGACCCAAAAATTCAGCAAGATATTCTAAAGCAGATTGAAGATTTACCAGGCAGTTTCAAAACTCATCAAAGTAAAATTGCGTCATCAATTTACTATGGTTTTTCAATTACTGAAAAATGGCACGAAGTCCGAGCAAGAAAAGCAGTGCTAGCGGGTTTAAATTGGGTCGATCCGCGATTCATAAAATTTAAACTGAGAGACGATTTAAGCTTAGAAACTAGGTTTAAAAAGGGTGAATTAGACATCGAATTAACCGATTTTTTACATATCAAAAATGAAGAGTGTTTTAATCTTGGAAATAATCCGGCGGGTGTTGCTACGCTAGAAAGAGCGATCCCATTTTGGGAGCAATACAGGCTAGTGATGCTTTCAATGGCGATCGCAGCGCAACGGCAAGCAACGCCGCTGTTAGTTGGCAAAAGTAACGCCGGAACCGATG
>CASBRC010000014.1 GCA_949128015.1 Synechococcales cyanobacterium PMM_0003 | reverse complement strand
CTGATTAACTGTGTTATCTTCTGCTACTAATATTTTTAAAGGAAATTTCTGAGCTAAATCCGCAGAAGATCGATCTAGATTGTCCTCAGAAGTAGTTAACTTTGGGATCTTGCTGAAAGATTCCACTGATAATGAAGAGACAGTTAGGGTGAAATAGAATTTAGAGCCATTTGTAACATCAATATTTTGAGATTGATATTGCTCTAGCCATTTAGAAGATGGACTACCACCGACAGCCCCAAGGCTTTCTACCCATATGGTTCCACCCATAATATTTGCGAGTTGTTTGCATATAGCTAATCCCAGCCCAGTACCACCATAATTACGAGTTGTCGAAGTATCAACTTGAGTGAATGCTTGAAATAATTGGGTTATACGATCTTTAGGGATACCAATACCAGAATCACAAATTGAGAAAAGAAGTTCATACTTTTGGTCTTCTTGAGAGTTATGAGAATCAATTTCAGGTGTTTGAGGAGATAGCGCAGAGGCTGTTATATTCACACGAACTCTACCTTTTTGCGTAAATTTAACTGCATTCCCAACTAAGTTGACCAAAATCTGACGGATTCGAGTTGAATCACTAATGATGACCATCGGCACATCAGGAGAAACATCGAAACTTAGTTCCACACCTTTTTCTTCTGCTTTAATGCTCAGCAATACTAAAGCTTCTCGAACAAAGGTTAGCAAATTAAAAGGATGTTCTTCTAGATCTAATTTTCCCGATTCTATTTTAGAAAAATCTAGAATATCATTGATAACATTTAAAAGCCCTTCGCCACTATTACGGACAATTTCTGTGAAATTTTTCTGTTTTTCTGTCAGCCTTGTATCTAGCAGTAGATTAGTCATTCCCATAATTCCATTCATGGGGGTGCGAATTTCGTGACTCATCATTGCTAAGAAATTACTTTTAGCTTGATTTGCTAATTCAGCGTCATATTTGGCAGTCTCTAAAGCAATATTTTGTAGAGCTAATTCTGATGTTCTTTTTTCCACTCTTTCTTCTAGTTCGGCGACAAGACTTTGATAGCGCTTTTCGCTTTCCCTCAAAGCAACTTCAGTAATAGATCTCTCTAAGATTTGCTTTTCTAAAGCTTGATTTGCTTGCATTAACTGCTCAGCACTAGGAAGCATCAGAGCCGCAGGGATTATGGCAAACAATTCAAATGCAGTATATAAAGAAATAATCGCCGTAATCGCCTTGAGTAACCCTGACAGCCAATACCATGGATACCAAAGAGTCCAAATCTCCATGACATGGGTGATACCACAGGCGATGATAAATGCTCCAAATAGTAAGGCTACTTTATTAAAAAATTTGACATCTTGGCGCTGTCGCATAAAGTAGATTAGAGTAATTGGAATAGAGAAATATGCTAAAGCAATCAATCCATCGCCTATAACATGTAATCCAACCAGATTGGTCTGCCAGAGATAGCAATGACCATGAGGAATGAAACCGTTAGTTTCTAATAATTGCATTATCTTCTCTAGCATTATCGTATGGCTCTCTAAATACTTATTTTTTAGTAATTAATCATGAAATGAAGTTCTCCAATCAATGATGAAGCACTTAAATTAGTAGAATTTTAGTCTGGAATATTTGCAAAAGACAATTGAATTATACTCCCTTTGTTTTATCTCTATAAAATCAGGATCGCGCTAAACTGAGATGATCCGCCCAAACCTTAGTACTCAAGCCATAATACATTTATGTAAACTAGGCCTATATGATTCATATCACAACATATTAATAGGCTTGCTCGGAAATTTCTGTAAAAGCCTTATTAAGCAAAGATTTTTAATTAACTAACTCCCATTAGAACCAGTAGCCATCAATCCAAAGTAAATAGACTTAGATAACTATGCTGACCAATATCAAAATGTTATTGAAAGCTTGCAAAAAGTTAGATGTAAAGTATGAGATCTTGCATCCCAATCAGAATCTCGTCAAAGTTAAAATTAGCGATCGCGAATTTTACTTCACTAATTATTCGACTCCGCTAATACCGCAATCTATTGCCGAAATATTTAAGGATAAGCAATATTTTTATCAAGTATTTCAAGACGTGGTAAAGATGCCACGTACTTTCTCTTTTGTTTCACCCTATTGCGATGAAAAATACAAGGAGTATTTAAAATTTCTGAATACCGATGAAATTATTGCCGAGATTGAAAATAATTTTGAGTTGCCAATTATTCTCAAACGAAATCGGGGATCGGGTGGCAATAATGTGTTTAAGTGTTGTGATTCGCAGGACATGCGAAAAGCTTTAGCGAATATATTTAACATTAATTCTAAAAGCTATGACTACATTGCACTTGCCCAAGAGTCGATCAATATTGTTAAAGAATATCGCTCTGTATGTCTCAATCAAGAGCAGGTGATTTTGTATGACAAGGATTTTTCACAAGCAGAATTTACAGGAAATCTCAGTCCTCTGCATTGGGAAGGGGCGATCGCAAAACAGGTAAACGATCATCAAACAATTGAGGCAATTAATGAATTTATCAGACCAATTTTCCAAAAAATGCCTGCGATCGCTTATGTTGGGCTAGATGTCGCTTTGGATGATCGCGGTACTTACTGGTTGATTGAGGCGAATTCTCATCCAAATTTTGATATTTTTATTCACGATAATGGTGAAGATGCGATCGCAGATCTTTTTCAAAGGATTTTGAAGAGTTTAGAAGCATCATAAGCAAATAAAAAAGGGCGCATTGCGCCCTTTTTTATTTGCTTGTGTAATAAGAAATTACATCAAGCCGATTTGAGTAAGAATTCCTTGTCCAGTGATTAGTTCAGTCGCCAAACCGATAACGAAGCCTAGCATTGCAAGGCGACCATTCCAAGTTTCAGCGAAGTTGTTAAAACCGAATTTTGGTTCTGTAGAGTTTTCCATTGCAATAATCTCCTTGGGGGTTTAACTGTTGTGTAAAAGTTAAAAGTCTTTCAATAAATTAATAATACTTTATATCTCTTAATATGCTATACCGCTAAAGATAGATTCAGTAAAGCTATCAGAGTGGTTATCGAAACTTATAGCTGTTATTGAATGACTCGCAAAGTATAGCTACTCCCTTCCCAGTGAAAGATTAGCCGTTAAAACCAAAGAATTAGCGTTGCGGCGCGAAGCGCCGCAACACTAATTCTTTGGTGGGAAGGGAGTATCAATATTTGTATCAGGACAAATCAAAACCCAGAATAGAGAGGCGGTGAGGAGCGCCGCCTCTCTATTCTGGGTTTTGCTATATATCGCAGCAATACAAAAGACACCGTGACGTTTAAATCTCGGTGTCTTTTGTAAAAATTAAAAAATAAATAAGAGCGGTATTAATAGCCTTGGCTACTAATTAGGCATCGTAAGTTTCCTTACCAGTAAACTTGACGCTTATAGGATTAGGATTATCACCAATCTTGCGGCTGACGCTATTAACGGCAACGCGACCAGCATTCACCTTCTCAGGGAACACACCATCTAGAGGATGGAGATAAACTTGGTCGCCATTAGGAAATTCGCGCCAAATTTTGTAATTGGTGATCTTAAATTTACGCAACTGTGTACCCAAAGCGAGGGCTTGCTCTTTCTTGGCTAAGTAAAGCAAGTTATCGCCACTGACCATAGTTGCAGCGCCGCCTGTAGGCATTTCAAATACTTGCTCTTTGGGGCTATTCCAAGAGATCAGGTACTTTTCTTCGGTGAAGGCTGAGTTGAGCAAACCACCAGTGCTACCGCCCCAGATCGGGGTTTTGCCCGTTGGTTTAGGTGCAGTAAAGGTAGCTGTTGCTGTTTCTTCTGACATTGAGATGTTCTCCCAAATTGCGTATACGCTTTTGATATCAAGTGCAAAGATATCATTTCTACATACCCCTGCTTCAAGCTTACTTAACGTTACTTTACGAAGCTTGACAAAACTTTTTAGGGATTGGCTTTGCGCCCCACCTAAATTTAGCTACTAATCAGACGGCTAAGATATCTCTCAATTAAGATGACAGCGACGATATCATCAATGGGGCGATTAGGCGATCGCATTCCGATGGGGACTAATTTCATTAAACCTTTAGCAGGATAAATTTCCCAAAACCGTAGACGCGCCTCTTCGCTGCTAAAACGCTCGTCTACGGTAATGATCCGTAAATCGGGATACGCGGATTGTAGTTCGGCTTTCCATTGCTTAGAGGCGGTCTGATCGCCCATCACCATTAGCGAAATGGGATAGCTATCTAGTAAATTACTAACTTTTGCGATCGCATCTGCACTGGGGATAACGGCTTGAAAATGCAGCTTGCGATCTAAGCCCATGACAGCGACACCACATTTTTGTTTTCCTGGATCGAAACCTAGCAGCACAGATATTCCTGAATTGATAATTGATGACTTTGCTGGTTACGATTATATAGCTGTCACCCAAAAAGCGTGAGACGGTGCTACGCACCGTCTCACGCTTTTTGGGTTTTTTGGATAAATTCGTTAAGCCCATTGCGATAGGTTTCGAGGGAGTCTAGAAAGCCGCCATTATGATCGCCGCGTAGTTTGACTAATTTTTTAGGTGGATTAGCTGCTTGAAAGTTTCTCTCTCCATGTGTAAAAGGGATAATTTCATCATCAGGGCTATGAATAATCAGAACAGGGATTTTGATATTAGGTAAGCGATCAATCGAGTTGTAAGAAAAGCGCGATAACCATCGAATTGGTAAAAAGGGATAAAGCTCAGATGCGCGATCGCTAATTGAGGTAAATGTTGAGGCAAGCACCAAACCACCTGCGCTATTTTTTGGATCTTGTTGTGCAGTTTTCTCGGCGATATAAGATGCGATCGCACCGCCTAGGGATTCACCATAGATAATAATTTTTTGAGGTGGGATCTGTTTCTCTTGGGTGAGATATTGCCAAGCTGCCTCGACATCAGCGTAAGTTCCTTCTTCGGTGGGATTACCTTCACTTTTGCCATAGCCACGATAGTCAAATAATAAGGTAGCAAGTCCTAAATCTTTAAAAATCGGTAAATAACTAATGCGATTGCTAATGTTGCCGCCATTACCATGACAGAACAAAATCACACCTTTACCGATGAGATTGCCATCCTTAGCTGGCACAAACCAAGCATCTAAATTGACATTATCTTTAGTGACAATCTGAATATCTTCAAACTTTATGCCCAGAGTCTCAGGTGTCTCTATGACATCTTTGCTAGGCATATACACTAAGTTTGACTGCCCCAAATATAATGCGATCGCTAAACCAACATAAGCAAAAATAAGAATGCGAAGAAATGGCAGTAAAAACTTTTGAAATATTGATTGTAAAATTGGTGTCATTTAATTTCCTATCAAATTTTTAACCGCTTCTTCAACATTTTGCTGCTTGATTAATGATTCTCCGACTAATACGGCTCTTGCACCACAATTTTGCACAAAATCTAAATCTTGACGGATATAAATGCCAGATTCACTGACCCAGAGGTATTTATCTCTAGTAACTGGATCTAGTCGATCCATCAAAATTTTAGTTTGTGCCAAATCCACCACAAAGGTTTCTAAATTGCGATTGTTAATACCAATTAGTCGCACATCAGGAATTTGTAATACGCGGTCTAACTCTGCTTGAGTATGTACTTCTACGAGAGCCGTCATACCTAGTTGATGAATTAACGCTTGCAATTCGGTTAATTCGGCATCGGTAAGAATTGCAGCAATTAATAAAACTGCATCAGCACCATGCGATCTCCCCAAATATACTTGATAAGGATCAATAATAAATTCTTTGCACAACAGAGGTAAATCGACGGCTTGACGCACTAGTTGCAAATTCTCAAAGCCACCTTGAAAAAATTTGCGATCGGTTAGTACTGAGAGACAACTCGCGCCGCCGCGTTCGTAAGCTTGGGCGATCGCAATCGGATCAAAATCTTTACGAAATATACCTTTACTGGGTGATGCTTTTTTAACTTCGGCAATTAGTGCGGGTTTAATGCGGGAATTTTGCAAGCTGCTGTAGAAATCTCGTGGCGGCTGAATATCATTGATCTTGGCTTTGATCGATTCTAGCGGCGCATTGGCATACATCTCAGCAACCTCACGCTCCTTTTGCCAGACGATTTTTTCTAAAATATTTTGGGGCGCTTCAGTGGATAAGGCGATCGCATAGCCTTTGCTAATAGCGGTTTCCGATTGGCGACGTACTTGCATTGACAAAAACAGTTTCTGCTGTGGGAATACACAAGTTTTAGCACATAGCGCTTTGCGCTCTAAATAAAAACCACAAGATTTTTAAAAGCCTTGTTTTGCAAGGCTTTTAAAAATCTTGTGGTTTCTTTACAAGCAAAGCGCTCGTTTTTCGGTATATTTGCCTGTGTAATGTGAGTTGAGCATAGTTTTTATGAGCGCGATCGCAAACTCTAACCAACCCGAAGAAAAGCCAAAGACTTCGCGAGTTAAAGCTTATTGGCGAAATATCCCTTGGAAAAAGTTATCTAGCTTGGTAATGGCGATCGCCCTGTGCTTTTACCTCACAGCTTGCGGTGGTGATAAATCAGTTAGTAACGCTCCAGATCCAAAAGTTGCAATTATCAATATCACCGAAGTTTCTCCGCCCACAGAAATTCAACGCCTCAGCCGTCTGCTCGATAGCTACGCACCACAAGTCAGCATTGTCAGCCCAAAGCCTGATGAATTGCTAAACGACACGCAAGTGTCGGTAAAAATTGATGTCAAAAATTTGCCGATTTTCAAAAATGCTGATTTTGGCTTAGGACCCCATATCCATGTGACCATGGATAATCAAGAATACAAAGCCCTCTACGATCTCAGTCAACCCGTAACATTCGATCACCTCAACGCAGGAACTCACACGATCCGTGCTTTTGCATCCCGTCCTTGGCATGAAAGCTTCAAAAATCAAGGAGCCTATGCACAGACCACTTTTAACATCTTAACTAAGACTGGCGAAAATACTCCTGAAGCCAAAACACCATTGCTTACCTATAGCCGTCCTGTCGGAACCTATGGCGCTGAGCCAATTATGCTCGATTTTTATCTGCAAAATGCACCATTACATCTGCTTGGTAAAGACGATGAAGTAATTGATGATTGGCAAGTTCGCGCCACCATTGATGGTCAAAGTTTCACCTTTGATCGCTGGGAGCCAATCTATCTTAAGGGCTTTAAAACTGGACAAAACTGGGTAAAACTAGAATTGCTAGAACCAGACGGCGATGCGATCGCAAATGTGTTTAACAGCACTGCTCATTTGATTAACTATCAACCCAATGGCACTGACACCCTATCTCGTCTAGTTAGTGGTGAAAAGATTGCCGATATTGATGCGATCGTCAATCCCGACTATGTGCCACCTGCTCCTGAAGTTATCCCCACTCCCATCGAGTCAGTTAGCCCTGAACCTGCCGTAACTCCTGCGACAAAGCCAATCGAAGCGCCTAAACCTGAAGTTAACAACAACCCTATATCTACTCCCAAGGAAGAGGCTAAGCCCACCGATAAAGACACTAAATCTACAAATGTAGTGCCAGTTCCTGTCGCGCCAATTATTACAGAGCCTGTCAAAACTTCCCCTACGCCAATTCGCAGCAAATATGCACCCGTTGCTATACCTACCAAGCAACCAATCGCTCCTAAAGTAGTCACACCTCCAGTAACTCCGCAGGAAACAACTAAAGATAAAGATACAACTCAGGTAATGCCAAAAGCTAAACCAGCCAAGGATGTTGTTCCTGAAAAACAACCGAAACCTAATGTGTTCAAGCCAACTGCTGCCCAAAAAATAGAATCTAAGGCTAAGGCTACAGATCTAAAGAAAAATACCAAATCAACCCCAGAAACTAAGCCTGAGTCTAAATCTACAGATAGTCCTCCGCCCTTAACAGACTTGTCTACAACGACATCAACACCAATCAAAGTGCTGAATAGCAAAAACTAAATAAAAACTAAATATGGTTCGGTTGGCTTTGCCAACCGAACCATATTTAGTTTTTATTTTTTGCTTCCTAGAACGCGGGGTTTTTTCTGGATAGCTAGATTTTGAATGATTTGATGTTTTCGGGCTTCTTCGAGCTTGTTGAGGTCATTATAGTTAACCCAAGCAATACAGTCTACTGGACAAGTATCGATTGCTTCTTGCACTAAGTCTTCTTCATCACCATCTTGGGCGATTACTCTGGCTCGTCCATAGTCTTCTTCTAAAAAGAACGTACTACTAGCCGTGTGGGCGCAATGACCGCAACCGATACAGACTGTCTCGTCAACAAATAAAGCATTTTGCCGCAGGTCACCACCAAGCTCAGGCTCAAAGCCAGAGCGATCGCTCATCTCTGACTCTGAACTTATGGATATTGCTGTTTCTACAAGATGATTATCCATTCCAACGCTGGAGAACTAGGCGGACAGAGCCATCTTCACGGACTTGTTGTTCAGATAGTGCAAAGCCTTGATCGTTAGATTCGGTCATGACTGTGGCGATCGCATAGCCCTGTGTGACTTTTCTGAGAAAACTCTCCACTGTCCAAGGCTGTTGCCAAAACTGCATATCAGTAACTAGGGCATATTCAGAGCCATTCCACTGAAAACCAACATCGTAGCCATTGTCTTGCTCGATTACAACTTCAGCCGATGTTGTCGTGCCTTCGTGTCCGCGCATTGGTGCGCCACCAGATTTCCAGTTAACTCCTAGGTCGGTTAGCGCTTTTTGCAAAGGCTCTAAACTACGGATTTGAGTTTTTACTTGGCTGAAATGTGACATAGTGTCTATCCTGTCTACGAGCTAAAGGACTAGTATACGAAATTTTTTTATATTAAGTCTGGTGGAAACTTAGATCTTCGATGATCTATTTGATCTATTACCAAGGGCTGAAGCCACTAGCTTCTGTGTCTGAAACGCGATCGCATTGTGTATCCGACTGCGATGTGACCTGCTTCTGAGCAAAATTTTCAGATGTTAACTCTCGATGAGCGACTATACCGAGTTTTGCTTCGATCGCGGCGGTCACCTCAGCACAACTAGAACCGATGATGCCTGTCACGCGCTCTTCGACTCGACCATCTGGGTAAATAATAAATTCCAGAGTTTCCATGCTAGTTCTAGCTATTAAGTTAATAGACAGTTTGACGCAAAGTTCCTATAAACGTCAAGAATTTAATATTGCAAAATAAAAATATCTTTCTGATGCTTTTCATAGAGCGATCGCAATGAGTAATAAAAAAGGCACTTGCTAAGCAAGTGCCTTTTTTTATTAGGTTTATGGAATCGGGCAGAGTCGAACTGCCGTCCGCACTAGCGCCTAACTTCCCAGTCATTCACAGGTTTATTCGATCTGATCCTCTCGAAGGGAACTGCTAATTATCTCTAGCAATAAAAGATGCACTGATAAAGTCTTGAGCGAGTAGCCTATCAGAGAAAGCTATACACAGCATCCGTTGGGGGTTGGAGTGACATATTTAACGGAGTCATACATCACACCTCGAAACCGAAAAGGTTCTTAGGCAGCTACAGGAGCGGCTTTACGAGAAAAAGATACAATGTTGTTCGCATGTACTTGTTTGAACCATTGATTTACGAGAGATAGTCCGCTCTCGACCTGCATCAAGGGATAGCTTCTACTAACACGTCGAAACCCTTACGATCCCTTACGTCACTTACTATAGCATATTGATAAAAATGTCACACAGATCCTGAAAATAGAAATGCTTTTTTTACAGCAGATTGCAATCAAACCAAACCCAGATTTTTTGTAAAAGCCCCGCGAAGCGGGGCTTTTACAAAAAATCTAGTGGTGGGTTTGTTCGGGATTTGCTGTAAGATCTAATGTAGATGGACATAATAAATGCCAAAACCCAAAAAGCGATGGGCAAGTTCTTGTTTACTGTAGCGAGACTGAAGGATTGCCATGATTGCGATTTCTCTTTAAACCGCTACTTCTTTAGACATTGTAATCGACAAATAAGCAAGTTCAAGTTGTTCACAATTTCCCAGTATTTATAGGTTTACAGCTCACTTAGGACATTTCCAAGAAAGAAAATACCCTGTAAAACGCGCATGTCGGACTTACCCACTTTAATTCCCCATTGGAAAGGGGGAAGACCAGAAATCTTGTCCCCTCCCCTTTGCAAGGGGAGGGTTAGGGT
>CASBRC010000013.1 GCA_949128015.1 Synechococcales cyanobacterium PMM_0003 | reverse complement strand
TCTTTTTACAGCTTTGGCATGTGGGTAGAATTTCGCATCCAGATTTACAACCTGATGGCAAGTTGCCCGTTGCCCCATCTGCGATCGCACCTGAAGGCGAAGTCGCAACCTATACAGGTATGAAGCCCTATGTCACACCCCATGCATTAGAATTAGAAGAGATTCCTCTAATTATCGAACAATATCGCCTCGGTGCAAAGAATGCTCTTGAAGCTGGCTTTGATGGTGTAGAAATCCATAGTGCTAATGGATATCTATTAGATCAGTTTTTGCAAGATAACTCCAATCATCGCACTGATAGTTATGGTGGATCGGTTGAGAATCGCGCTCGTTTACTATTGGAAGTAACAGCCGCAATTGTTGATGTGTGGGGTGGCGATCGCGTAGGTGTGAGACTCTCACCCAGTGGCACATTTAACAGCATGTATGATTCTAATCGGGCGGTGACATTTGGCTATGCGGTTAAAGAATTGAATCGCTTTAATCTTGCCTATTTACATTTAGTAGCGCCTAGAGTCGAAGGATTTGGCTCTGCCGAAGATCAACCCGATCTTGGTGCTGATTTCTTCCGTCCGATTTATGATGGAACGATTATGACTGCGGGTGGTTATAGCTTGGAGACTGGTAATAATGCGATCGCAACTGGATCAGCCGATCTAGTTGCTTTTGGTCGTCTCTACATTGCGAACCCCGATCTAGTTGAACGTTTCGCAGCTAATGCGCCATTAAATAAGCCCGATCGCAATACTTTCTACGGTGGCGATGAGAAGGGTTATACCGACTATCCAAGCTTGTAAAGAGAAAATGGGGGTGCAAAGCGCTCTCATTTTCTCTTTGGGTTTTATCACAGAGTTTATTATTCTTCAAACTGCCAACGGTCTTGAGATGCGGCTTCATCAAAGAAGCGTTTGGGACGCAAGGTTAAAGTGACTTTGCCTAATAGTTTTACATCTGGTTGAGACTCAAACCATGCAAACTTAAGATTGTTATTTTCATCTGCGATCGCAAATTAACTGTTGTCACCCCAATTTCGTTAAAGGCGATCGCCCCAACAGTCATACATAGACTAAAGAAAAAGTGCGATCGCCTTTTATCGATCCCATAGTCTAGAATAAAATTAGTTAGGTAATGTAAGTTAATAAATCATTAATTATGCAACATCAGTACAAAATAGAGGCTTTTTGGGATCGGGAGGCGCTAGTCTGGGTGGCTGAAAGTGCTGATATTCTGGGCCTAGTAACAGAAGCTGACACCCTTGAAAAATTAACTGATAAGCTTAAGCAAATGATTCCTGAATTGCTCATTGCTAATCATTCAATCTCGACGGACAGCCAAAAAATCATCTCTTTTGAATTGATTACCCATCGCCAAGAGTTGATTCAGGTGGCTTAAGTTTATGCCAAAATCCTTTACTCCTCAGTTGAAAAAGTTACTGGCGGAAGCAAATTGCTATTTTGAAAGGGCGGGTAAAGGCGATCATGAAATTTGGTATAGCCCAATCATGGATCGCCGTTTTGTTGTTGATAATGCGATTTTGTCTCGTCATACTGCTAATGGTGTTTTAAAACAGGCAGGATTGAAGAAGGCTTTCTAAAATTGAACTTTTCGCGATCGCAAAATAGCTATTTTTATTCCAATTGAGTTGAGATGCGATCACACTAAACGGTTATGTAGATATTAAACTTAAAAGTCTGATGACAATCGAGGCAAAACCAAACAGAATGACTCCAATGCAAAAATCTAGCTGATCTTTTTCCTGACTTAACCAAGTGTCTAATTCTCCTAGAGTACAGGCTTTATCACCTTTGTCATTTTTGCTATCATTTTCATCTGAATTCTTCGGAATTTTGAACACTACTAAAACTGGCTGATTATCTGGATAAAAGAACTTTGCCTCTTGAGACCAATCTGAAGGAACACCTTTGATTTCAATGGGATCTCCTGCTGTTGCAATTAGATATGGATGAAATCTATCATCCAAAACATCTCTAATTTTGCTCTCTTTAGAGTGTTTTTTAATACGTTTAAGTAATGCTTCAAATACTCTACTCTCTTGCTGATTACTAGCATAAATGAAATTGACTGGATATCCCGCAGCACTTTTTAATCTATTTAGTCCTTCTAACGCTTTGTCTCTACCAGCTAATTTATCCCAAACCCCAAACTGCTTAACTACTCTATACAACATAGCAAGGAGTGGTGCAGCAAAAATAAGTGAATTCTCAAAAGTTAAAAAATTGAATATTTTTTCAAAAATCATGATTCAATTGTTTTTCTGAAATTTATTGTGCCGTGCAAACTTGAGATTGTCGTCTTCATCTGCGATATAGCTCTGTACGCTGATGGTGATTTGTTTTATCATCTTGATACTACCTTATCTAAGAAGAGGCAAATATGAAATGCGATCTTGATATTCATCATCTTCGGCAATAAATGCAACGATCGCAAGTTCCTCAATTATTTCACCAACACTCATCTTGGGGCTAAGAATAAAAATCCCTGGAAAATGACGATCCTGCTCAATCAAATGATCACTGAGGTGAACTGGCATAGATACTCTGTTATTTGTCACAAGAATGAATCCATTGGCTTCACACCAAACTAAAATTTCAGGATCGAGAGTTCCTTTAGTTGGACATCCAGCATCTCCAACCGCCCAAACTGTAAGATCAGCAAAATCTTTCAGGAGTTGAGCTTTATAGATCGGATTTACATTCTCATCCATTAAATAGCAAATCACTCTATACTTCCCCTAGTGGAACAGATATTTCTGCCCCAGATTTCTGTTTATTACGCAAATCCGCATAGATCGATGGATTGCGTCCATGCTCGGCAACTACTTGACGCAAGCGAACTATTCCAGCATGAGGATTTGATTCTTGCTCCTGCTGCCTTTGCTGTTGCTGCTCCAGCCAGCCAGCAACATACTTACTGATTTTTTGCTTGTCATGTAGATAATATAAAATAGCTGCATAAACCTGTTCTAGAGATAGACTGGGATAGCTATGCACAATGTCATCTGCGGTTCGATTGCGATGGATGAACTCATACAAAATTGTTTCAATACCAATTCGCGAACCTTTAATCCGAATATCGTTGTCTGACAAAAAATCAAAGTATTCTTCTATTTGCATCACTTTATCCTCTAATTTGTAGTTTTCTCACATCTTCATTCTTATTCCTCAAACTGCCAACGATCTTGAGATGCGGCTTCATCAAAGAAGCGTTTGGGGCGCAAGGTTAAAGTGACTTTGCCCAATAGCTTTACATCTGGTTTAGACTCAAACCATGCAAACTTGAGATTGTTATTTTCATCTGCGATCGCAAAATAGCTATTTTCATTCCAATCACGTTGAGCGCGATCAACTAAGATCAAGATATCCTCAGCGCGATCGCGAATTGAACTCACCACTTCTTGATTGATGGCAGCTTGCAAAGTGTCGGTATTGCAAGAAACAATCACGCCATCCTCTGCTTCATGCACCACAAACCAGCCTGGAAGCGTTGCCCATGCAGAGTCACCAGTAGAACGAACAATTCCGAAAGGAGCAATTTCATCAGCAAAGGGAACTGATTTAAATTTCTCAATTGTGATCGGCAAAGTTCCGACTACAGGCAAAATACGAGGAATACTATCTTCGGCATCGTAACGGAAATTAGGCAGATTAGGCGCTTTCTTTTTCGCTGGTGTTGACATATCCATCAGCAAACGCTCGATTGCCGCTCTTGCCTTTTCACTATGAGCAAATCTCAAACCACGCGCAATTAACCTTGTACGTTCCTGTGGATCGATTTTGCCCTGAGTAGCTTTTAGGATTTGCAATACCACCGCATCTCCAGGATGGCGAGTAAATCCTTCTGGCAAATTCGCAATTGATGATGCTTCCTTAATTGCCTTAACGACATCCTTAGCTTCTAAAACATCAAGATTCTTTTCAAGTGCAAAGGTCGCCATAGCAACTCGTTCTGATTGATTGAGTACGCGCAACTCATTGAGAATGTCACTTCCTTTTTGTTCAAAATGCGCCAACACAATATCTGCCGCATTACCAGCTTGTAGACTCGCATAGACCTGAGAAGCCACCACAATCTGATTTTGTTGAACTGGTTCAAAGCCCGTATTCTCAAAAATCGCGAGGGAATTCTCTCCCATTTTTTGGAGCATTTGGCAAGCTATACCCCACTGTACCCAAGTTCCTTCCTTATGGCGTAAGAGTCTTAAAAGTCCTTCAGAGTCAGTGGGAAGTGTTGGTACTGGAATGGGCATAGTTGTTATAAGTATTAAGTAAGGTAAGGAGTCTAGTGAGGGTGCGAAGCACCCTCACTAGACTAAGCTGCGACTTTTTTATGTTCGCGCATTGAATTCACAAAGCGCTCGAATAAATAATCAGCATCATGGGGACCGGGGCTAGCTTCTGGGTGATACTGCACCGAGAAGATCGGTAGAGTCTCATGCTCTAAACCTGCAACCGTGCGATCGTTGAGGTTGATATGGGTCAACATCGCGGGAGATGCATCAAAGGATTCACCAGTTAGGGCAAAGCCATGATTTTGGCTGGTAATTTCGACACGGCGATCGGCATTTTCAGCTTGGTTTTGCGCGGGTTGATTGAGTCCGCGATGTCCAAACTTGAGCTTGAAGGTGTCACCACCCATCGATAAGCCTAAAATTTGATGTCCTAAGCAAATACCAAACATTGGTTTATCAGAAGATAGCAAAGCCTTGGCAGTTTCAATGCCTTGAGTAACGGCGGCGGGATCGCCAGGTCCATTTGAGAGGAAAATGCCATCAGGATTGTAGGAAAGAATCTTTTCGGCTGAGGTGTCCGCAGGAACGACGATGACGCGGCAACCGTAGCTGGCGAGACGGCGCAAGATATTGCGCTTTACACCGAAATCGATCGCAACAACTGTCATTGCATCACCTGTTAATTGCGATGACTCAATAAATTCCCATTCAGGTAAGGTTTTGTCTGACCATTCATAAATGCGATCGGTCGAAGCGGCTTGAGCTAGGTTTTGCCCTTGCATTGATGGGGCTGCCTTAACCTGAGCAAGTAAGACTTCAGGATCAAGGATTTCGGTAGAGATGCCACCATTCATTGCGCCGAGCGATCGCAATTTGCGAGTAAGCGCACGAGTATCAATCCCTGCAATCCCAACGACATTATTAGCTTTGAGGTAATCGGGCAGAGACTGACGCGATCGCCAGTTACTAGGCACAGCCGTAATATTACGGGCGATTACACCACGCACCTGTGGGCGATCGGATTCGTCATCTTCGGGAGTTACGCCTGTATTGCCAAGTTCGGGGCAGGTAAAAGTCACGATTTGACCTCGGTAGCTGGGATCGGTCATTACCTCTTGGTAGCCAGTCATACCTGTATTAAATACCACTTCACCGATCGCAGTTCCTGATGCGCCAAATGCATAGCCACGGTAACAAGTACCATCCGCCAAGACCAAAATCGCTGCTTGCTTTGTTGCCATATCTTCAAATACTCGTTCGTGACTGTCCAATATCAAATACTTATTGTGGACAATAGCGATCATTCTAAACGTTATCTATGTCACAAGACTGGATCTTAATTGGTTTGCTGCTGAATATTTGAGTATAAAATCTACGCTTCCCAAAATTTTTCACCTTGGCTATTAATAAATTTCTGTAAAAATTCTGGTAATGAGTATGTTAGGTAATACCAGTCTTCTCGATGATCGATGGGGAGAGCAATGATAATTTGTCCAAAGTCGGTAGAATTTGGGTTGCACCTCACAACCAGCAAATCAGAATCACCCAAAAACTCGCCAATAATTAGATCTTCAGATTCAAATGCATTGAAGTTTTGTCTCAGAGTTTGCTGTTTTTCTAAAACTTTTTGTGGAGACCAAATGATTAGTCCTGATTGTCCATAAGTCTTGTCTTCAAATAAGCACAATCCATTACATTTTTGCCATAGCTCTTGAAGATCTTCTGGCAAAGAGATATTTAGTCTAGTCTCTAGCGCTTGTGATGATCTTTGAATAGGCGGGGCAATTTCTGAAGTAAGGGGCATTGCGATCGCAATATCAGCTAGTTCAATAGTTCCTAGTTGTTCGATCTTGCTTAATATTGCGTCAATTTTAGATTTAGCTTGTGTCTGCATAATAAACTCCTACCAATTACGCCAAAATTCGTTAAATTCGCTTTGATGCACTTCACGCAGTACAGGCACAAGGTTGCCTTTGCCAGAAAATGCATTTAGAAGTTCGGTAAATATCATTTGGCTAGTGACGATCTGGGTTGACGATAAATAAATTGCAATCTGTCTAGCTTTTGGATGAAGGTCGTCTTCGGGGTTGAGTAAGGCGATCCAGTAGCCTGTGTCAGCAAATACTTTTTTCATGATTCTTCTTTGGGTGTGCCATATAGATAATGATCGAGATTTTTGGCAAGGTCTTGGGGAATATTGGCATTTGCTTCTGTTTCGGCATTGATTTGATCGATAAAGCTCAGAAAAGACGGAATCTCAGCTTCTTTTGGATCGGGATTTTGACTAGATTCTTGTCTGTGTTGTTCGTTGGTTCTAGTTTTAATAAACAGAAAGAAGTCTAAGACTTCTCTCACTAAAAAATCTGGGGCGCGATCGAGTTCATAAATTAGTTGTTCTTTGTCTGACATGGGTTTATCTTTAATAATGTTTTTAAAGCTAGGTGAGGCTGACTGGGTAGGCTCGAATTATTTCATCTACTGTCGCGATCGCCATATTATTTTGCAATGCTTGACAGATAATCATTCAAAATTTTCATGTATATTTTTATTTCCCTTCAAATGCACTTAAAATATCTTCTGGTAATGGTTCGTCAAAGTTTTCAGGAACTACAAACTCTCCAGCACATAGTCCAAATGGTCGCAATTGCTTTTGGGTGTATGTAGTTGAGTTTGGCAAGTTTTGCTGTTGAGACAATTCTGATGACAAAATATCTTCATTTGTATCTAATTCTTCTATAAGAATCCGAATTAGTTTTAGTTTTTCGGGAGAGGAGAGTTTTTTGGCGGCGGGAATTACTTCGGCAAGTGTCATGATTTTTTATCTCTTGTTTTTTATATTAGATAGGTAGACCATATTTCTCACAGTTACTTTCCATCATTTACACCTTCTACACATTTAATTTTATCTAATTTCTGCTTCTGTTAATCCATAAAGTTGATAGACAAGGCGATCGCATCTTGCTAATCCTGAAGATTTTCTAGATCTGCTAAATCTTGAAGTCTACCAGATGCTAATTTATTTTTCTTAAGATTATCAAGATTGATAAATTTGACAGGAACATCATTTAGATTTACTTCGATTTTTGAGTCGTAGCAGGTCTGAAAATCAATTCCATCTGGATTAGTAATTAAGTCAATGCGATTAGGAGGGTAACCAAGCTGGATGATTTGGTTGGCTGTTTGGAAGTCTTGAGTAGTTACCCCCAAACTTTCAAAGCCAAATTGGGTTAATGTTGTGACTAATTTATTGGCGTTGTCATCGCTTATTTCTATCCAAATATCAATGTCTTTAGTGTAGCGAGGATGTCCGTGTATTGCAACGGCATAGCCACCTATAACTAAATATTTAACTTGGTTCTCGTTTAATAATTGTATAAACTCTTTGAAATCTTGGTTGAGCATTGTATTTATATTGGTGATATTCTTGACGGATTTGTTCGAGGGCTTCTAGTCGTTTTTGTGGTGTCTGTTGTTGCCAATATTTAAAATCACTGGTTTGTTGTTTGATAGAAATTTTAGTAATTACTTTTTCCATATATTTTTTCCTCTATTTGAATTGCTGCATATTCTCAATTATCACAATTTGAGCTTGTAGGGGAAAAGCATTCCCGTCACAATTTATAAATTTACAGATAACTTTACATCGGGAATGCTTTGCCCTCAATTTTGAACGAAGATTGATCGCTTTAATCCGCAGGGATAATTTATTGGCTTATCGCTGCGTTATGAGGTTTGGGCAAAGCATTACCAAATCAAGCGATCGCAAAATTTGCAAATATTGTGGCGGTAATGCTTTGCCCCTACTTTCCATCATTTACACCTTCTACAATTTTGATTTCTGCTTCTGTTAATCCATAAAGTTGATAGACAAGGCGATCGCATTCTGTTTCTAATGCAGATATATCAGCTTTTGGATCGGATTCTTTAGCCGTGAGAATTTGATCAACTAACTTTTCTAATGATAATTCTTCTCTTTCTGTAGGCTCTTTAATAG
>CASBRC010000012.1 GCA_949128015.1 Synechococcales cyanobacterium PMM_0003 | reverse complement strand
CATTCTCACAGGCGATAAGGACTTGGCTTTAGAGATGGAAGAGAAGGGATACGATTGGCTTAAGGAAGAAGAGGCAGTGTTAGCATAATGGCTATTCAAGTTTCTGAACAAGTAGAAAATCAACAAGAATTGAAGGGTGCTTCTAGTACCCGCAGCAAATTGGCTGTAAATAGTAAACAGTTTGTTTCGCAAATAGTCGGCTTGCGTGCTGATGTTGCGATCGCAAAAGATGCCAATGAGTTTGTGAGCGAGTTACGTCAAATCGCTAGCAATCGCCTATCGAGTCTTACTTTCCCCACCACCAAAGATGAAGAGTGGAAATACACTGATGTTTCGGCTTTAGGGAGTTTAACCTTTGCTAGTCAGGAAGCTAATTCAACAGATGTAGCAGCATTTGTGGCTAAACATTCGGCTCCTGAAGCTTCAGGCAACTTGATTGTGTTTGTAAATGGGCTATATAGCGAGAAGTTCTCAAATATAACTGACACAGCACAAGGTTTAGTCGTTGGGACATTAGCAACTCTTGGCGATCGCCTTTTGCCAAAACTGCGATCGCATCTCGCGCAACATCCTGACGCTAATGATTATTTTGCAAGTCTAAATACAGCTTGCATGGCAGATGTCGCGATTATTCTCGCCCCTAAAAATTTAGTAGTTGAGAATCCTGTCCAACTTCTATTTATTTCTGCACCACAAGCAGGAAATGCAACATTAATCAATCAGCCGCGATGTTTAGTGATTGCAGAATCCCATAGTAATTTGACCTTCGTGCAAACCTTTGTGGGAACTGATACTCAAAAATATTTCACAAATACCGTAACCGAAGTTTGGCTTGCCGAAGGCGCACAGATCAATCATACCAAGGTGCAGTGGCAAGGTAGTGAGGCGATTCACATCAATACAACTGCGATCGCCCAAGCCCGAAATAGCAGCTACAAAAATCAATCTATCAGTATCGGTGCAAAGATCTCACGGCAAAATCTCATCGTGCATCAGATGGCTGAACAGACTGAGACTTCGCTAACGGGATTAGCTTTCCTCGATGGTGAACAACTTGCCGATACGCATTCTGTGATCGCTCATAATTATCCCCATGGTTCGAGTAAGCAGTTGCACAAGTGCATCGCCGATGGTCGCTCTCACTCTGTATTTAATGGCAAAATCCAAGTTGCGAAGTTAGCTCAACAGACTGATTCGGCACAGCTTAGTCGGAATCTGTTGCTATCGGGTAAAGCGCGAGTGGATACTAAGCCGCAGCTAGAGATTTTTGCAGACAACGTCAAATGTGCTCACGGTGCGACTGTTAGTCAATTAGATGCTGAAGAAATTTTCTATCTCCAAAGTCGGGCGATCGATGCAGAGAGTGCCGCTAATCTACTAACTTATGCTTTTGCGACTGAGGCAATTGCCCAGATTCCAATTGTGTCGGTACAGCGATCGCTTAGTAATTTTGTACTTGAAAAAACGAAAGTATAGCTGTTATAACTCTAAAACCGAGAAAAGAGAGGCGGCACGAAGTGCCGCCTCTCTTTTCTCGGTTTTGATTTGATCTTAAAACAATGTTAAGATGCTGGGCATAAAGAACGTATCGGAATGAGAAAATTAATGCGTTGGCCTATTGTGCTTATGCTCAGTGCTACATTAGCAGGAGCTAGCGCCCCACTAATTATGGCTTCTTCTGAGTCTAACCTGACTTTAAATGCAAGCCTAGCGAATAACCGAGACGACAAGTCCTTTGATCCATTAATATATTCTCCCGTCAAGCAAAGACTTGCCAAATTAGAAACTCAAGCAAAACAACAGAGTTCTAGTAGTACCGACACCGATCGCATTCGCGCTCGTTTGGTGATTGCCGATATCCATCTCAATAATCGCAAGCCTCGTGAAGCGATCGCAGCCCTTGATAAATTAGAAACAGAATATCCAATCTTGGCTGATTATATTCTGGTCAAACGCGCCCAAGCCCAAACCCAACTCCGCGATCTGCAATCTGCAAAAACAACTTGGGAAAGCCTCCTCAAAAACTTTCCTGATAGCCCTGCGGCTGCCGAAGCAATGTTTGCGTTAGGACAAAACCAACAGCTTTTACAAAAATTTCCTGCTCATCCCCGATCGCAAGAAGTTGCACTGCGCCTACTAGCACAAGCTCCAAATCGAGTCGATCTGCTAGCACATATGGCGACCTATTTTAGTGATTACAAAGAGATTGCTCCCATCTTAAATCGGCTAGTGGCAAGTTCACCGACCCTCACTGCCGAGCAATGGTGGGCGATCGCCGATGGCTATTACAACAAGTTTGAATTTGGCAAAGCTGCAAATGCCTATGCTCGCGCTACCGCGAATCCAATTACTGCTTACAATTACGCTCGTAGCTTGCATCGTGGCAAACAAATTGGCGCTGCGATCGCCGCTTACAATCGCGTTGTCCAGCAATATCCGCAAAGTCCCCAAGCGCCTCGCGCTCTAATTCGGATCACACAGATTGACTCGCCACAAGCGGCGATTGCGGCGGCTGATCGCATTGTGGCTAGCTATCCTGATACCGCAGGTGAAGCCCTAGGGATCAAGTCTACAATTTTGCAAGATAAACTTAATAGTCCCAAAGCTGCCAGTGACGCTCGCAATTTATTGTTAAGTCGCTATGGCAGTAGTGATGATGCTGGGGAATTGCGTTGGCGCATTGCTAAAGGTCAAGCACGAGGTGGACAAATCCAGAATGCGATCGCAACCGTTGACACATTAATCGCGAATAGTCCTGACGGGAGTTCCACTGCTGAAGCTAGTTTCTGGGCAGGAAAATGGGCAAATCAAATTGGCAATAAAGCCAAAGCCAAGAAGTTTTTTGAGTTTACAATCCGTCAACATCCAGATTCTTATTACGCTTGGCGATCGGCGAGTTCTCTCGGTTGGCAAGTGGGTACTTTTACGACAGCGCGTTATACTACACCTGCGATCGCCTTACCTACTGCTAGAAAGGCTTTGCCATCAGGATCACAAAAACTACAAGAGCTATATGTTCTCGGTCTAGATCGTGATGCGCGTTCTCAATGGGTAACCGAAGTACGTGGCAAGCGGAATCTCGAACCAAAAGAAATCTTCACTGATGGCGTGTTAAGGGTTGCCAATAAAGATAACCTGATTGGCATCAAAACTCTTGAAAGTCTAGATTGGATTGATGTTTCCAATACTCAAAAAGCGGAAATAGTCCAACTAAAGCAGCATCCTGCCTATATCCATTCTCTCTATCCATTCCATTATTGGGATTTGATTTCTAACTGGGCAAATGAACGTAAACTTTCTCCCGCCCTCGTCATCGGTTTGATGCGTCAAGAATCCCGCTTTGAAGCGCAAATCCGCTCTCGCTCTGGTGCGATCGGACTGATGCAGATCATGCCAGATACGGGTTCATGGATTGCCAGCAAAAAGGGTGTAAGTAATTACAATCTCGACAGCCCTGAAGATAATATCAATTTTGGAACTTGGTATCTAGACTATACACATAGTCGCTATGGTAACAACTCGATGCTTGCGGTTGCTAGTTACAATGCAGGACCTGGCGCGGTAGGTAGATGGGTCGAAGCAAAGGGAGTCGGCGATCCTGATGAGTTTGTGAATAACATTCCCTATGACGAAACTAGAGATTATGTGTCAAAGGTTTTAGGTAACTATTGGAACTATATGCGGTTATATTCTCCATCAGTACAGCAGCAGGTTGCCAACTTACAGCAGTCTAGCAATGTCAATGCTTTGTCTAAATTCTAACAAATCCAAAAAAGCTGTAGCGCATGCTTCGCATGCGCTACAGCTTTTTTTGTTTATTTTTTTGGCTGCTCAGCAAGTGCTGCGATCGGTGCACCATTCTGTAATTGCAGAATTCCAGAAACTACAATCTTATCTTTAGGTGTTAAACCTTCTAAGACCTCTTGCTTATTACCAGTAATTTTTCCTAACTTGATTGGTTTTTGGTTAGCAATCAATTGGGGTTTTCCATTGACTGAAATCTCTTCAGCAACAAATATAAAATCTTGACCGCCAAGACGTGAAATTGCCGAAGTTGGCACTAGCACACCAGAACGAGAAGACCAAATTAATCGCGCTCTCACAAACTGATTAGCTCTTAGTTGATTAGTTCCATTATTAAAACTAGCTTTCACTAAAACTGATTGACTTTGAGGATTAATATTCGGAGAGATAAAAGCGACATTACCTTTGACAAGAGGTTTATCCTGAGCATCTAATAACTCTACAGGCATTCCCATTTTTAATCGAGGGGCTTTTTCAATGGGAACAGAAATTTGGACTTCTAATACTTGATTTTGGGTTACTGTCGTTAGTTGCGTCGTGCTACTGACATTATCACCAACCTTAATGGGAATATCACCGACAATACCTGCAAAAGGAGCAGTCACAGTATAGAACTCTAACTGTACTTCTTCTTGCGCAGCACCAGCGCGATTTTCTTCGATTCTGGTAGCGGCACTGTTGATACTAGCTTGTTGAGCATTGATCTGTGCATCAATTTGACCTAACTCGGCTCTAGCATTTCTCAAATTATTAGAAACTTCATCAAGCTTTTGCCTAGCAGTTGCGCCCTGTGCTGTCAGATCAGCATAGCGCTTATATTCTTTTTCGTTAAAATCAACGCTGGATAAAGTTGATTCTTTACGGGCGCGTAACTGAGCAAGCGTCGCTCTAGCACTTTCAAAATCTGCCTGTGAAGTTGCCACAGATGCAACTGAGCGTTGGACAACCGCCTGTTGTTTCGTAGAATCGATCCGCAAAATTGGCGTGCCTGATTCAACGCGCTCGCCTGCTTTGACATAAATCTCCTGCACATAGCCATCCACTCGCGGTTGCAGCGTCACCGATTGGCGCGATTGCAAATTCGCCACATAATCAGAGCTATCGCTGACTAGCCCCGACTCCACAGAGGCAATCGGGACTGGAACAGCACGCACACCACCAGTTTGTGGAGGAGTAGAACAAGAAACTAGCAAAGCACCGATTACAGCGATCGCGCTCTTGCTCAATGATTTGTTAGATAGGTAGATCGACAATTGCTGTCTTCGGACTTTATGTTTCATCATGAATATTGGCAAATTCTCTCTGACATATCGGTTTTCCTTGCATACAGATGATAAGCAACTTTGATCATCACTAAATCACCCTGTAGAAGGTGTTTTTCCTCAAACATAAAGGGGACGCAAATCGCCCCCTTTATGTTTAGATGCCTGCATGTCCCATTGCTATCCCTGCAACTAACATCCCAATCACAAGGAATGGTTGAGCGCTGGCTTGATATTTCACATCGTTTTTGAGCGGATCGCGCAAAAAGTACATATCTTGGAAGGTAATCTGAGGAATCACTAACAGCACAATTAAGCTAGCCAGTAGTTGTTCGCCGACAGTAACTAAATAAATAGCAATACCAATTTGGAAGACATCGATCGCAGTTGCGGATAGGAGCGCTGCTTTCTGGACACCAAACATAACTGGCAAAGAGTTTAGTCCCAATTCGCGATCGCCTTCGACGCTCTTAAAGTCATTAACGACCGCAATCCCTAAACCAGCAAGGCTATAGAACAAGGTGACTGCTACTACTGTCCAGTTGAGAGTCCCATAGAGAGCATGCCCTGCCCACCAAGGCAAAGCGATATAACTCGCGCCGAGGGCATAGTTACCGAGCCAACCATTTTGCTTGAGCTTTAAAGGTGGTGCAGAATAGATGTAGGCAAGGAAAGCACCGCCGACCGCTAACTTGGTAATGATAAAATCACCATGCCCTGCGGTGATATCAAGGATCGTCGCCACACTGATCCCGCCCAATAACAAAATCCAAATCTGAACAACTACTTGATTGAGTGGAATTGCGCCTGATGGGATCGGGCGATAGGGTTCATTAATTGCGTCAATTTCGCGATCGTAGTAGTCGTTAATGGTTTGGGTGTAGCCTGTCAGTAAGGGGCCAGACATGAGCATACAAAGTAGCGATCGCAATACATTTTCAATCGACCATGTAAAATCGCCAGAGGATGCAGCGCCGCAGAGTACGCCCCACATCAGGGGTATCCACGTAATTGGTTTCATTAACTGTAGGCGTATTTTCCAGATCGAAGCTCCTTGTACGTCCGCACCTTTCATTCCAAGCATTTGGCGGGTACGGGCATCGCGAGACTCGCTCGCTGGTACGTCAGGGGTTGGAGAGGACATATTTTAAAATCTTAGGGGCTACTTTACAAAAATTTAGATAGACTTGCCGTTGATTATAACTTTTAGGCGATCGCTACGACTTGGATTTCAAGTACGAAACTATAAACTGGCAATACACATCGTAGAAACCATTTTCATCTCTTGTATTCAACTTGTCTATTTCTTTTTGTCTAGTGATTTTAGACCAAGTTTTATTTGAAAATTTCTCATCAAGTTTGCGAATCACGACATCAAGAGCCTCTTTACGATTTTTCTTCAAAAAACCAAGATTTAGATTTAAAGTCTCATTCAAATCGTGATTTATAGATGCATCATCAGAATAAATTTCACCATCAGAACGATATTTAACTAAGTTTTCACAGTTTTTGTCACCTTCAATTGGATTAATGGTGATTTCAATATTACTTTTTCTGGTGTCACAATGTTGATTTTGAGGACGCGCTCCTTGATTACCATTACAAGCACCCAGCAAATTTCTATAATCGAGTTGTAAAGCTGTATATTTTGTCTGAGGTTGCCAGTGTTCTATTTTCATCTGTTCAGATGTAATACGACTCATACAGTAACAACAGATATATCCTTGTTCTTTTAGTAAAGATTCCCTGAGTTTATCTTTGTCTGGATAGTTGTCATAGTTGGCATTAGACTGCGATCGATGTTCTACAAGAGATCGTGGCTCTGATTGTTTTACGATCTTTTTCATTTTACCTTAGACAGAAAACTAATCAGAGTATTTGCCTTAACAATTTCAGAATCGTTTTGTCCAATTAACTCAGACAGTTCACGAAGCATTATTTTGGCTTCATCAATCTGACCATCATCTATTTTATATAAGCATTCTGTCAGACGATTTTGGATTTCCTCTGGTCTTTCAGAAACTCCCATTAACTCAGACAAAATCGAGTTACTATCTCGCCCAAATGTATGAGCATCGGCAGGATACACTTGAAAGTCTTCAACAATAAATACGTTCTCTTTTTTGACGTTACTAAGAACTTGAGGTGAGTGGGTTGT
>CASBRC010000011.1 GCA_949128015.1 Synechococcales cyanobacterium PMM_0003 | reverse complement strand
GAGGTGGATACGGGGCATGTTTCACCAGATGCAATCAACAATCTTTTAGAAACTATTCGTAAAGAGACTATTCGTAGAGTTGAGTAGGTAGGCGTAATAAAAACCAAATCCCAAAAAGCTGTGGCGCACGCGCAGCTTTTTGGGATTTAAGTTTTTATTACACCTTAGCTAAACCCATTCCAATTTTAGAGATGGCATTAGTCGTTGTAGGTTTTTTAAGGACTTACCTTGCCAAGGTATGCTTTCAGAACCCTGAACAATAATACTAATTGTTTCTTTTTGGCGAACTTTAATCACAAATTTAGATAGAACATTAATTCCTGAACTATTTAAAAATTCTAACTGGCAGAGATTTAAAGTAATCTTCTTTGGGGTTTTGTCAATTACATTCTCTAAAATCTTTACGATTGGTGCATATTCCTCTGTCCCTGCTAAGCGTAAAGATCCTTGGCAATAGATGATCGTATCTAATTGTTCATACCAGACCCGATAATCATCTCCTTTCACTTCCATTATTTAACTTCTCCTAATAAAAGTTTGATTGATATTTTCTAGAAACTTCACTAGAGATTTCTCTAATGTTTTTAAAAATCTTGCTAGAGAGGTAACTGCACCATTGTTGTCACCATTGTGACAGGAATACTAGTATCGGAAATTTGTTCAAACTTCCATCCTAGCAATGCATCATAGTCCATGAGCATAGTCAAATAACCAAGTCCTGAACTTTTGGAATCCTCATTGTCAGCACTTTTTTCGACCTGATTAACATACATTTCGCCAATATCGCCATCAGTAATTTCTTGTAAGAAGGACTGAAAATTTGCGATCGCATCCTGATGCACACTATTTTTCGACAAAAATATTAGGCGATCTTTAAACAGGTGTACTTCCAGATTAATCGGTTGTCCTGCACTTATATCACTGTATTTCATTGCATTTTCGAGCAATTCATTGGCGACAAAACTAACCGCGTGCCGAACCTCAGTTTGCTTATTTAAAGCAACACTGTTGTCAACAGGGAAAAAGTTTTTGACATAGTCGCCTAGGAAATCAGCCGAAAGTCCATTTGTTTTCCAGCGTAGTTGAATTGGCAAAGATGATGGAGAAAACCCCAAAACCAAAAACTCACTTCTTTCCGAAAAATCTTCTGTAAATTCTCCAAAGACTTGCGCCATAGTTAACGCCATTTTTTTAATATGAGTTTAATATTGATGTCTTTATACAGTTTGTAATACAGCGCTTTGCGCTGCGATGAAACCCAGAGAAATTTTTAAAAGTGATGCGAAGCGTCACTTTTAAAAATTTCTCTGTACCCTTTAAAGCCTCAATAGGCTGTAAAGCACTTTGGGCTTTTTAATAGAAAAATGTTGAATTTCACAAAGCTGTTAGTAAATCTATGCTTTCTTGTACTACGTTTAGGGACATGACGCAACCTGCCCAATTACAAATTAGTAATTAAGATAGATAATAAAAGCCTTGCGAAGCAAGGCTTTTATTATCTATGTAGCCATGAGGCGCTACTATAATACGGGACTACATTTTGTGGGAATTTTTACGTCATGATATCCGTTTCCGCTCGATTTGAAGAACTGCGAGCTAAAGGGCAAGCCGCCCTTATTCCATTCATTACGGCTGGTGATCCTAGCTTAGAGGCAACAGCAAAAGCTTTGCGGGTCTTGGATCAAAACGGTGCGGACATAATCGAGCTTGGTGTACCATACTCCGACCCATTAGCTGATGGGCCCGTTATTCAGGCTGCCGCAACAAGAGCCTTGCAAAATGGGACAACGCTAGAAAAAGTTTTAGATGTAGTCAGATCGGTTGCGCCAGAATTGCGATCGCCAATTATTTTATTTACTTACTACAACCCGATTTTGAATATGGGTGTAGCCAAGTTTTTGCAAACAATTTATGAAGCAGGGGTGCGCGGATTAGTCGTCCCTGATTTACCCTTGGAAGAATCCCATGTTTTACTAGAGCCTGCTGAAAAGGCGGGGATCGAAGTAATTTTGTTGATTGCTCCTACTAGCCCTCCCGATCGCGTAGCTGCGATCGCCGAAAAGTCGCAGGGCTTTATCTATGTAGTCAGTGCTACGGGCGTTACAGGTGTGCGGACTGAAGTTTCTAAGGGCGTAAAGACGATGATCGAGCAGCTAAGAGTGATTACGGACAAGCCGATCGCAGTTGGGTTTGGGATCTCGCAGCCTGAACATGCGAAACAAGTAATCGACTGGAATGCCGATGGGGCGATTGTTGGTAGTGCGATGGTCAAGAAACTCGCAGAGCCTGCTGGTGGTTTACATGCGATCGCTGAACTTTGCAAAACTCTTAAGCAATCGATCAGTAGGGATTAGGCTTATGAATATTTTGATTGGTGTGGCTATTGCGATCGCAGTTTTCGGTGGTCTGGTTTTGCTGCTGTGGTTGTTGTTTGAGTGGCAGTACAAAACTCGCCAAGGCAACTTACTAGAATTTGATAGTGGGCTTTGGCAATTTTTGACCTACGAGCCAGACCACTATCGTTTGGAGTTGATTTTAACCGCCACAAACAAAACTCGTAATCTTGATGTTTTTTTAGTCGAGGTCAATCCTGAGATCTCGCTGCTGTCGAGTGATAGCCTTGATGGGATAAACAGCCAAGTCCATTTGCGATCGCGCCATCCTAATTCGGCCAGTCGAAATGACAATTATTGGGAGTCCTATATTGTTACGCCCAATCACAATACTGCCGTTGAGATCCAGATCGACCTCAGTGGCAAAAGCTTAGAAGAACTGAAAACTGTATGGGTGCGGGTTCATTACACTATCTATGGGCCAGCAGGACGAGAAGAAAAAGTCAAACATTGTATTATCCCCCTACAGTTTCCTGATGCAGATCAAAGGGAGCGCTGGCGACCGACACCAGACGCAGATGTGTTGCCCATTCGTACTCACATCTTATCCGCAGGGGATAATCCTGTGGATGTGATGCAACGATATGTGATGAGCCACGCTCAAGCGGGAGATATTGTCACGATCGCCGAAACCCCGATCGCAATTATGCAAGGTAATTTCTATCATCCCAGCGATATTAAGCCCAAGTGGTTAGCCAAACGCCTCTGTTATTACTTTAAAAGTACTTCTAGCCTCGCTACCGCCTGTGGTTTGCAGTCACTGATTAATGAGTCAGGGGCATGGCGAGTTGCTTTTGCGTTTATTGTCGGTGCTTTAGCTAAGGCATTTTTGCGAGTGCCGGGAGTATTTTATATGCTGGCAGGCGATCAAGCTCGACTGATTGATGATGTGACGGGTACTTTGCCACCCTATGACCAATTTATTGTCCTCGGCCCTAAAAATCCTCAAGCCGTAGTCGATGAAATTAAGGCAGGTACTGGACTAGAAGCGGCGATCGTCGATGTCAACGATTTGCGTCGGGTCAAGGTCTTAGCCGCAACTTCAGGCGCATCAGAAAAACTTCTCAATCAAGCTCTCTTAATGAATCCTGCGGGTAATGCTGCCGAGCAAACTCCCATCGTCTTGATCCGCCCCAATAGTGGCGTATAAAAACCCTAATTCCCCAAAAGCTTTGGCGTGCACCAAAGCTTTTGGGGAATTAGGGACGAGCACGAAAATAAAGTACCAACTATTTATGAGACTGGCTTCGATAATTCGGCAGGCTCATCACATCGCTCCGCTCAGCCATCGATGGCTGAGCGGAGTCGAAGCCATACCACTTGGTACTCTAATTTATTGCTGCTCCCTTAAAACAATTACGCCATTTTCACCAAGTTGTGATAACGTATTTGCACTTTCGTGCTGTCAAAATTCGACCTCGCGCATATCCCCATCCGAAAACCGTAAATAAATCGAAATAAGGGTTTTGCAGTTTTCATTTTGCTATAGGCAAAATGAAAACTGCTACATTCACACCTCGGTCAGCCTGCGATCGCAACTGCATATACACTGCATACACACTGCACATACTATCTATGTACATTAAAAATGTAGAACTCACCAGATTTAAGTCCTTTGGCTCAACCGTCTCGATCCCATTAATGACAGGGTTCACGGTTGTTTCTGGTCCCAATGGTTCGGGTAAATCAAATATTCTCGATGCTTTGCTTTTTGCGCTGGGGCTAGCAGGCTCAAAGGGAATGCGAGCTGATCGCTTACCCGACTTGGTGAACCAAGCCCATAGCAAAAAAGGGCGGATGGTCGAAGCGATCGTTACGGTTACCTTTGCGCTGGATGAAGCGGAAATTACCGCTTTTAAAAATGAAGGTATTGAAGTTCCCACAGCAGAAGGACAGGCGGCGGGAGAATGGACAGTAATGCGAAAGCTGCGGGTGACTAGTCAAGGAACCTATACTTCCACCTATTACATCAATGGTACGCCTTGCAATTTGAGCGAATTGCATGAACAACTTGCTAAGTTCCGTATTTATCCTGAAGGCTACAACGTTGTCTTACAGGGGGATGTAACGGGAATTATTTCGATGAATTCGCGAGAACGTCGGGAAATTATTGATGAGTTGGCAGGAGTGGGCGAATTCGATCGCAAAATTTCCACAGCCAAAGACAAGCTAGATGATGTTAAGGCACAAGAAGAGAGATTCCGCATTGTTGAGCAGGAACTAATTGCGAATAAAGAGAAACTAAAAAGCGATCGCGTTAAAGCTGAAAAATATAAAGCGTTGCGATTGGAATACGAGAAGATGGAAGCATCGGAATCCGTGCTTAAGCAGCGTGAGATTCTTTATCATCAGTCACTTCGTAATGTTGAATTAATCAATAATAAAGAGCAATGCGGTAATCTCGAAAAATCCTTAGCCGAACTCTCGCAGGTAATCGAGACAGGCACTGTTCAGCTTAATGAGTTAAGCGATCGCGTCCATACCCTTGGCGAAGAAGAATATCTCTCGGTCTCTAGCAATTTGTCGGGACAACAGGCAGAACTACGCGGCTTACAACGTCAACAGCAGTCGCTAACCAGTTCCTATCAAAACAATCAAAACCATATTGTTAGCACCCAAGAGGAAATTGATGGACTCATTCGCGAAGCCGACGAACTAGAATCGCAAAAACAATTTAAAGAAGAATCAGGAACCACTGCGGAAAAAGCTCGCGATCAACAGTCGTCAATTGTTTCGCAATATCGCAAAGAAGTTCAAGCGATCGCCTCGGCTTCGTCAGATTGGGTACGTCAGCAAACCCAACTACGTCAAGATGTTGACAAGCTCCAAGGTGAACTCGATCCGCAAAAGCAAGAGCAAACCCGACTCCGCGAAGTCCTTAATCAGCGATCGCAACAATTAGAATCGCAACAGAAGGAATTACAAGAGATCTTAGCGGGAGAAGGTCGATATGCTGTCGATATGCTGTCTAACCAGTCTCTCGAAGATGCGCTGCGATTGCAAGAAGCAGAAGTAAGTGGCGCGGAAGCCTTAGTCCAAACTTTAGCCAAAAATCTTGCTGAAGCTCAATTAGAAGTACAACTGCAAAATGAAACCATCGATCGCATTACCCAAGAACAGAGGATCAAGACGCGCCAACTCGATAAGTTAGAAGCACAAGTACAGGCAAGCCGCGAAGTGCAGGGAACTAGAGCCTCGCAAGTTGTGATCGAAGCGGATATGTCGGGCGTATATGGACTAGTTGCCCAATTGGGACTAGTGGAACCACGTTTTCAATTAGCCCTAGAAATTTGTGCAGGAGGACGCTTAGGCAACCTCGTTGTCGATAACGATGAAGTAGCCTCCGAAGCGATCGCCCTTCTAAAGCGTGAACGGGCAGGACGCGCCACCTTTTTACCTTTGAATAAATTGCAATCAGCAAGGTTTCCTTCACGGGGAGAAGCTCAAAAATTAGGCGCGATCGACTATGCCTTTAATCTCGTCACCTATGAAGATCGTTATCAAGATGTCTTCTCTTTCGTGTTTGGTAATACCCTCGTCTTCGAGAATCTTAATCAAGCGCGATTCCATATTGGCAAATATCGCATGGTCACCCTCGAAGGTGAAATCCTTGAAACCTCAGGCGCAATGACAGGTGGAAGCGCACCACTACACAACAGCCTCCATTTCGGTAATGCTAAACCTGCGGAATCTGCCGAAACTAAACAATTGCGCGATCGCTTGATGGAAATCGACCAAATGTTGGCACGCCTTAATCAACGTTTGCGCGGCGCATTAACAGGAATTGCCAAATTTGAAGAGCAATTACAATCCACAAGAACAACTCATCGAGAATCTCAACTAAAACGTGATCGCATTTACGAACAAATCGAACGTAATAGCCGCGATCGCACTCGTTTGCAAGACCAAATTCAACAGACTCGCACGGCGATCGAGATTGGTCAAGCACAACTGAATACTCTCAATGGCAATGTTGTTGAACTCGAAGCAAAGCTACTAGTCAAACGTGCCGAACTTACTGAATTAGAAAAGTCCAGCACTCACACCCGTTGGCTGCAAGCCCAAGATGCTTTACAAGGTCAAGAAGCTTTATTAAATAGTGCTGAAATAGAACTGCGAACTGCCAAGCAACAGTTAGGTGAATTAGAAAACAAGCACAAACTCGCCTTGGAGAAGATGGCGCAACGTCAAATTCGCCTCCAAGAATTGCGCGGTACTCAAGCGGAACTGATTAACAGCACTTCGCAAATCCAGCATCAACTCAAGCAAACTGAAACTGCGATCGCATCTTATCAATCACGACTAGAAGTTCTTGAACAAACTATTGGTGCGGCTAAGCAAGAGCGTGATGCCTGTGAGCGTTCGCTGCGTACTCAGCAACAGCAGCAACAACAACAGCAATGGCAACTCCAAAAGAATCGCGAACGTCAAGCCGAACTCGACACCCAAATTGCCCAGTTTACGGAACAGCTAGAGCAAATTGAGCTTCCTGACCCGATTCCTGAAGTTGCTGAAGACATGACTCTCGAACAGTTGCAACTTGAGCAACGCCGCTTACTCAAGCGGATTCAGTCGATGGAGCCTGTAAATATGATGGCGATCGCCGAATACGAAGCCACATCTCAGCGTCTCGAAGAACTGAGTTCTCGATTAGAAACTCTCAACCAAGAACGCACGGAACTCTTAATTCGCATTGAGAACTTCACCACATTACGTCAACGTGCGTTTATGCAAGCCTTTGACGCAGTAAATGGACATTTCAAAGAGATCTTCGCCGAACTCTCCGATGGTGATGGTTATCTCCAATTGGAAAATCCCAATGCGCCTCTTAGTGCTGGACTAACTCTAGTCGCGCACCCCAAGGGCAAGCAAGTCCAACACCTAGCATCTATGTCTGGCGGCGAAAAATCCCTCACTGCTCTCAGTTTCATCTTTGCCCTACAGCGCTATCGCCCCTCGCCCTTCTACGCCTTCGATGAAGTTGATATGTTCCTTGATGGCTCCAATGTGGAACGCCTATCAAAAATGGTACGCAAGCAAGCCAACCTCGCCCAATTCATCGTCGTCAGCCTCCGCCGCCCAATGATCGAAGCATCAGAACGCACGATTGGGGTAACTCAAGCACGCGGTGAACATACTCAAGTGTTGGGCTTAGAATTGCGATCGCCCTCAGTAGCATCTTCATAACTTTTGAAAAAAGCCCTAAGGCGTAGTTGCCATTCATGAATGGCAACTATGTTTCTAATTATCTGATATTGCGATCTCTCTCACATATCTCATTGACTATAATGAAAATTAAAAAGGTATAGCCATGCAAATCATTTCAGCACCAGAAGCAGATCGAGCCTTTAATACAGTCATTGACCAAGCCCAACACGAACCAATAATGATTCGCCAGCAAAATCGTAATGTTGCTGTGATTTTATCAATAGAAGAATATCAACGCATCATCCAAATCAATATTCAGGAGTTTCAACAATTTAGAGCAAATCTTGGCTGCAAAGCCCAAAAGCAGGGATTAACTGAAGAAAAATTGCAAGAGCTTTTAAATAGCGATTAATAATTCTATGCGTCTTGTATTTGATACCAATGTTTTAATCAGTGCGTTATTGTCCCAAAAATCTATTGCCGCCAAGATTTTGAACTGGGCAGAAAACAATGGAACAGTTTTATATTCTGAAGCTACCTTAACAGAACTCATATCAGTTCTGAATCGCCCTAAATTTTCCAAGTATATTTCCACTGAAGATATTGCAGGATTGATTATTCGTATTAAAGCAGTGTGGCTATCTGTAGAAATTATCAATCAAATTAAACTCTGCCGCGATCCTAAAGACGACAAGTTTATTGACATTGCTATAAACGGTGAAGCTTCGCATATTATCACTGGAGATAACGACTTACTTGTTTTACATCCAATTCAAAATATTTCAGTTATCAATCTAAGAAACTTTTCGGATGAGTTTTTAGCATAGAAGCTATCAAACAAGCTGCGATATATGAAGCTTTAAAGTTAGAAGATCTCAAGCGATCGCAATATCTTGCGATCGTTATTACATATCCCATTGATAATGATGAGCGCTAAGAAAGTTTGGCGCGTAAATCATCAGGAGATTTGTGATAGCTTCATACCCAATTATTTGCGATCGTCCAAATGGAACAACACCCTCTAATATCCTCATTTGTTTTTATCCATAAAATAAAGGCGGCGCATTGCGCCGCCTTTAAGCCGAAAGAGTAGATTGCATTGCAATCTACTCTTTGTTTTTGATTTTAGAGAGCAGCAGCTAACTTCAAGTCGCTAGTTTCTAGAATTTGTTGCAGCTCTTCAGCATCAACAGTCTCACGCTCAACTAGGTCATGAGCAATCTTATCGAGAACATGACGGTTATCAATGAGAAGCTGCTTGGCACGACGGTAAGCATCAGCTACCAAAATACCAACTTCTTCATCAATGGTTGCCGCAGTTTCTTCAGAGAAATCACGCTCAGCAGCAATGTCACGACCGAGGAACATATTTCCATTAGAACGACCGAGGGCAACAGGTCCAAGCTTGTCGCTCATCCCAAAACGCATCACCATTTGACGGGCGATCGAGGCAACTTGTTGAAGGTCACTAGATGCACCAGTGGTAACTTCTTCATTACCAAAGACGATCTCTTCAGCGATGCGACCGCCAAGGGCAACTGCCATCTGGTTTTGCAGATAGGCGCGGCTTTGCATTCTTTCTTCGGTAGGCAAGAACCATGTCAAGCCACCCGCACGACCGCGAGGAATGATTGTTACCTTCTGAATTGCATCATAGTCGGGCATCAATGCGCCAACAAGAGCATGACCAGCTTCATGATAGGCAACTAATTCTTTACGCTTTTCGCTCATGACGCGATCTTTCTTTTCGGGACCAACTAGGACGCGATCGACAGCATCATTGATTTCATCCATTGAGATTTCGGTCAAGTTACGACGAGCGGCAAGAATAGCCGCCTCGTTTAACAAATTAGAAAGGTCAGCACCTGTAAATCCGGGGGTACGACGGGCAATCTTTTCAAGATCAACATCCTTAGATAAAGTCTTGCCGCGTGCGTGGACTCCGAGAATTTCCAGACGACCTGCAAAGTCGGGGCGATCGACGACGACTTGGCGATCGAAACGACCTGGACGTAACAATGCTGCATCAAGAACATCGGGGCGGTTTGTCGCTGCCACGATAATGATGCCTGTGTTACCTTCAAAGCCATCCATTTCGGTGAGCAACTGGTTGAGGGTTTGTTCGCGCTCATCGTTACCACCGCCTAGCCCAGCGCCACGCTGACGACCGACAGCATCAATTTCATCAATGAAGACGATACAAGGAGCATTTGCCTTAGCTTGCTCGAATAAGTCACGCACACGAGATGCGCCAACACCAACGAACATTTCGACAAATTCTGAGCCAGAGATACTGAAGAAAGGCACGCCAGCTTCACCAGCTACTGCGCGGGCTAGCAGGGTTTTACCAGTACCAGGAGGGCCAACTAGCAATACGCCTTTAGGGATTTTTGCACCGACGGCTGTGAAGCGATCGGGATTTTTGAGGAAGTCTACGACTTCTGTAAGCTCAAATTTAGCTTGTTCAATACCAGCTACATCGGCGAATGTAACTTGAGTTTGAGGCTCCATTTGGACACGGGCTTTGGACTTACCAAAGTTCATCGCCTGATTGCCAGGACCAGATTGAGCACGCCGTAGTAGGAAAAATAGCCCAACCAAAAGCAAAATGGGCAAAATCAAGCTACTTAAAGTTTGAATCAATGCGCCATCGGTACGACGAGGAGCCACGTCTAGCTCAATGTTATTTTCTCTAACAGCTTTAGTGAATTCAGGATCATTAGGTAAATTTACTCGAACTTTTTTCTTACCTTCGGGACCACCAGGAACAGTTACTTCAGCAAAAGAGCGATCGGGGCTAAGGGTAATTCTGGAGACACCTGCTGGTTTCTTTCTGACTTCTTCGAGCAGCTTGCTGTAGCGCCATTCACCTTGAGTAGCTGGCTGACTATCAAGAAGGGTTGTTCCTAAGGTAATGACGACAATGCCAAGCAGTGCGTATAAACCGAAATTTTTCCACTTTTTATTATTATTGTCGTTTTTATTATTGCTTTTCACTACTACGGCTCCATCAATAGAGGTGTTCTTAGACGATTTTGCCAAGAACGAATGATTTAATTAATTAATCTTAACGCAATCAGTCTAGCATCTGCTCAACTCGTCCCAGAATCTCTCTTTGGATCAATATTAAATCTTAAAACCCAAAAAGCTATAGCGCACGCTGCGCGTGCGCTATAGCTTTTTGGGTTTTAAGATTTAATTATGCTTGCCTACTTAATATAGCGATCGCAAAAGCCAAAGCCAAAGTGTCAGATCGCAGCGCTTTGTACCGTCAACCTAACTCTTTACTTTTATAATTTGTGAGAGTGCGCCCAGTACGGATGCACTCTCATAAATTATTTGGGATTGCGATATATGCGTGTTGTGTTTTTTGGGACTCCCGATTTTGCAGTTCCTACCCTAAAAAGGTTATTGTCAGAGCCAGATTTTGAAGTGGTGGGTGTAGTTTCGCAACCCGACACAAGGCGTGGTCGAGGTAATCAAGTTAGTCCGCCGCCAGTTAAAGCTGCTGCGATCGCCAGAAATTCATCTCTTAGTCCTGATCTTAAAATCTGGCAACCCGATCGCCT
>CASBRC010000010.1 GCA_949128015.1 Synechococcales cyanobacterium PMM_0003 | reverse complement strand
ATAAGAAATAGCCCTCACCCCTAGCCCCTCTCCCAACGGGAGAGGGGGATAAGAAATAGAAACAATGCTTTATACATATGCGATTTTGATTGCGCCAGTGCCAGATAACTTGCCGTTGGGAATTACGGGCAAGCCAATTCAATATTTGCAATGCGATCGCCTAATTGCAGTGATCGAGCCAGATGTAGACATCGAAGCGCTGAAACTCTTGCCTGAAGAATCTTTGATGCAAGTAATCGTCTATCACGATCGCTTGATTTGTGAATTATTTTGCGATCGCACTTTATTGCCCTTACGTTTCGGTACAGCGTTTGTTTCTATTGAAGCTTTAGAGACTTATTTACAAGCAGAATCCGAAAAATTATTGACAAGTTTACAAAGATTAGACGGATATGCTGAATTTTTGATTACTGGATCGGCGATCGCCCCAAAATCTGAAGTTGCAACTAAACTCAAAGGCAAAGATTATCTCTTATCGAAGCGATCGCAATATTTGCAACAGGAACAATGGCGATCGCAGTTGCAACAGGAAGTTCTCGACTATCGCCAAGCCATCACCGATTACTTAAATCCTGAAATCTATAAGCCTGAGTTTCAACATGTCGAAACTCAAGGCTCGGAGGATGTGCGCGTTTATGCATTATTGCCGCGATCGCAGGTTGATGATTTACAGGCATTTTTGCGATCGTGGCAAGAGCAACATTCCCATTGGCAAATCGCATGGAGTCAAGCTTTACCGCCCTATCATTTTTTGAACTAAGATCGTTTTAATAGTCAATCCCTCATAAGCCCATGTCTTTTGCGACCACCGCCTCACCTACGCATACCAATTTCAAGATTCGTGCCGAAATACTCGAACTGCAACCCAGTCTCGTCCAATGGCGTAGAGATTTTCATCGGTTCCCCGAACTCGGCTTTCAAGAGCGGCGCACATCGACTGCGATCGCAGAGAAACTAACTGCATGGGGTATCCCTCACCAAACGGGGATCGCTAAAACGGGTATCGTCGCCACGATTACTGGCAAGAATCAAGGCAATAATAAAGTCTTAGCAATCCGCGCTGATATGGATGCGCTACCGATTCAAGAAGAAAATATCGTCAGTTATAAATCGCAAATTGATAACATGATGCACGCCTGCGGTCATGATGGACATACTGCGATCGCGATCGGTACTGCCAAATATCTCTGGGAACATCGCGAAGATTTTAGTGGAACTGTAAAAATAATTTTTCAGCCAGCCGAAGAGGGACCAGGTGGCGCAAAACCAATGATCGAGGCAGGTGTATTAGAAAACCCCAAAGTTGATGCGTTGATAGGTTTGCATCTATGGAATAATCTGCCCCTTGGAACCGTTGGCGTGCGATCGGGAGCCTTGATGGCAGCAACAGACTACTTCCATTGCAAAATTATCGGACGCGGTGGACATGGCGCACTTCCCCATCAAACCATTGATTCGATTTTAGTTGCTTCTCAAGTCGTCAATACTATTCATAGCATTGTCTCGCGCAATGTCAGTCCCCTCGAATCCGCCGTAATTAGCATCGGTGAATTTCATGCGGGTTCTGCTACCAATGTTATTGCTAATTCGGCGCGGATTAGTGGTACGGTGCGTTTTTTTAGTCCTGAAGTTGGCGCAAAACTAGTATCACGTTTGGAGGAGTCGATCGCAGGTGTGTGCGCTGCTCATGGAGCAAGATACGAGTTGAAATACACAAAACTCTATCCTGCGGTAATCAATGATATTGCGATCGCAGAATTAGTTCGCTCAGTTGCCGAAAACGTCATCGAAACTCCCGCAGGTATCGTTCCCGAATGTCAAACGATGGGCGGTGAGGATGTATCGTTCTTTTTGGAAGCTGTCGCTGGTTGCTATTTCTTCCTCGGTTCTGCTAATCCTGATAAGGGACTAGCCTATCCTCACCATCATCCCCGATTTAATTTTGATGAGACTGCTCTAGCGACTGGTGTAGAAATCTTTACCCGTTGTGTCGAGAAGTTTTTGGGATAAGTTGCAATTTGTCCTAAGTGAGATAGCAAAAGCGATATGATCTAAACAACCTAAGTTTGGACAAGAATCTAGAAATCTAGCCAATTTAAGAGTAGGTAACAAGTCTATGATTGCCACACCTCAAACTAAATCTGTTGCTGTCGAATCTTCAACTATCATTGAGCGAATTCGACCAGAAGCAGAACAACGGATCGTCTTACATAACATTAGCTGGCAAACCTTTGAGCAGATACTCACGGAGTCGGGTGATAAACGCAATAATCGCTTTTATTATTTAAATGGAACTTTAGAAATTATGTCGCCCTTGGCATTGCATGAGCGGAGTAATCGGTTTATTGATGACTTAATACGAGTGTTGTCTGATGAACTAGATATCGAGTTATGCAAATGTGGATCGTTATTAATGCGGATTCGCGATCGCAAATTGGGTGCAGAACCAGATTCTTGTTACTACATTAAAAACGAGCCTCTAATTCGCGAAAAAACAGAAATCATTATGGGACAAGATCCACCGCCCGATCTAGTTTTAGAGGTCGATATTACCAATCCTAGCGATCGCCGTTTACCCATTTATGCATTGCTCGGTATTCCTGAAGTTTGGATTTATGATGGCTATAACATCAAGTTTCTGGCTTTAGAAAATGGTGAATATCTATCGATAGAACAAAGCTTGTCTTTTCCTGTTTTATCTACAGCGATCGTTGTGGAGTTTATGCAAAAACGATTCTCGTTAGGTGAACGCCAAACTTTAAAAGAATTTCGGCAATGGGTGGGCAAGCAGACTCAGCAGGAGAAATGACTAAATAATTCAAGCAATATCGCGATCGCTTTGGCGATCTATAATTTGGGTGGTCTATAATGCTGTCAACTTACCTAGCCATCTAACCGCTATGTCTAAAGATCTGCTTACTCAGATTTACAACTCTTTCGATCCATTTCAGCCTTTACCTGCTGGCGATCCTGCCTATGTAGATTGTGCGGAAGTGCGGGGCGATGCGAATGTTTTGGTGGACTTGGGAAATAAGATTTTGCGATCAGATCGTATGGTATGTCAGCTATATGCAGGGCATCGTGGTGGTGGAAAGTCAACTGAGTTATTGCGACTGAAAGCTCACCTAGAGCAGAAAGGCTGTCTAGTGGTTTACTTTGCGGCAGATGAGGGTGACATCGATCCTGAAGATGCTCAGTATACGGATATTTTGTTGTCTTGTACGCGGCATTTGCTAGAAGAACTTAAAGATGCCGATCCAACGCCGATTTTGGGCTGGTTAGAAGATCGCTGGAACGATCTCAAAGATCTTGCGCTGACCGAAATTAGTTTTGATAAGTTGAGTGTTGAAGCGCAAATCACGCAATTTGCGAAGCTGACGGCAAGCATCAGGGCAATACCAAGTGAACGGCAAAAGATTCGCGATCGCATTAATCCCCATACGATTACATTGCTGAAGGCGCTGAATGACTTTATTGAAGATGCTAAGGATAAGCTGCCAAAGGGAAAGTCTCAGCTAGTAGTAATTGCAGACAATTTAGATCGGATTGTGCCAATTCCTCAAGACAATGGACGCACTAATCATGATGAGATTTTTTTGGAGCGATCGCAACAATTGCAGGGTTTAAATTGCCATGTTATTTACACGATTCCGATCTCGATGGTTTATTCGAGTCGGGCTTCTGATTTGCGAGATATTTATGGCGATCCGCAGATCTTGCCGATGGTGATGGTTCAGACTCCTGACGGAGAGAAGGATCTGGCTGGGATCGCAAAAATTATCGAAATCATTACTAAGCGGATTAACATACCTACTGCGTCTCTAGAAACAGATATTTTTGGTAGTGCGGAAGGTTTGCAAAGACTTTGTTTGATGAGTGGCGGTCACGTTCGGAATTTGATGTTACTGGTGCGATCGGCGATTGATTATATTGACGTTTTGCCAATTACGGATAAGGCGATCCTGCGAAGTATCACTCAAGCGCGGGATACCTATCGCCGCACTGTGGAGCAAGATGAATGGGAACTACTTGCTAAGGTGGCTGATAGCAAACAAATCGATAATGATGAGGATTACCGCAAATTATTGTTTAATCGATGTGTGTTGCAATATGCCTATTTTGATGATGAGGGAGAACTTCAGCCTTGGTATGATGTGCATCCATTGATTAAGGGTATTCAGCAGTTTAAGGATGCTGTTGCGCTATTGGAAAAGAAGAAATCAATTATTGTTTCTTGAGAATAGAAAACTATGAAGTCTGAAGCGATCGACTGGGAGCAAGATTTACCGCTAGATGCTGATGAGGCATATCGCTCTCTGGTGCGATCGCTTAAGCGTACTGATGGGTTTTCGTTGCTGTTTGTGCGTTGCTCTCCTATTCAAGGCGATCGCATTATTACTGATGTTGGTAATGACTTAAAAGATAAAAAAATCGAGGTCTTGGAATTAGATGAATCTATTGACAATCTCTACGATCGCATATCAGTTTTAGAAGATCTTGATCGCCTTAATATTCTCTT
>CASBRC010000009.1 GCA_949128015.1 Synechococcales cyanobacterium PMM_0003 | reverse complement strand
CGATCAAAACCTGATAAATCCATGCAGACATTCAGAGCAAAGCCATGCATTGTGATCCATTGACTAACTTTGATTCCGACTTGAGCAATTTTTTGCATTTGCCCAGCATTATCAATCCATACGCCTGTTAAACCTTGAATACGTTGCGAAACCACACCAAATCTAGCCAAAACTTGAATAATCACCTCTTCGAGTTGCCGCAAATACCAGTGCAGATCGCGCTGATGATAATCGAGATTTAAAATTGGATAGGCGACTAACTGCCCGATCGCATGATGGGTCACTTCACCGCCGCGCTCGATGCGATGACATTCAATATCAGGATCTTCTGGACTAAATTTTAAAAACTCTAAACTCGATCCCTGTCCAAGTGTATAAACGGCAGGATGTTCGACCAGTAATAAAACATCAGGTAATTCTTTCCCCATCCGTCTAGCTTGCTTGCGCTCTTCAACCAGATCTTTTTGCCATTGCCATGCAGTTAGGTATGAAATCGGGCGATCGCATTGGTGGAGCAAACAAGTGCGGTGCATATCAAAATCCTGAATAGATATAGAAAAAGCACCTTTTAGGTGCTTTTTCTATATCTTAGTGTTTAAAATGGAAATCTAGGGAAGCTAGGAATTGGAATACTTGGCATTGGTATACCTGGAATCGAAATTGGGAAATTTACACCTGGAAATAGTCCGTTAAATACTGACCGAACCTTGTCTATTCCGGGGATTTGATTAGTAAAACCCTGAAATAAATTCCCTTTGAGTAGTTCCACAAATTCATTTTCAGTAAGTTGCTGGATTATGCCAAAGCTACCTTCCTGAGCAACTTCTACTTTTTCACCAGCTTTTAAAACGACTTCATCTGGTTGTTTGGTCGGTTTTGCCTCAGGCTCAATTTTGAGTATTGGTTTGTCATTTGCTGGTTGACCATTTAGAGGATCTACAGGTTTCCCTTGTTGTTGAGGATTACTTCGAGGTAATCTTGGCGTTATAGAAGGAGTGTTAGGTATAGAGAACTGTTTAACCTTAGGGGAAGTGACATTGACTGGCTGTGTTGAGGGATTAATTAGTGGTTTTGTACCAGTTGTTGGTTTAGCTGTTGGCTTGTTAGGAGGTTTAGCTGTTGGCTTGCTAGGAGGTTTAGTTTCTATTTCATCATCTTCATCAATTATGGGATTTGCATTGCGTCTGACCACAACTTCACCCTCTAGTACTTTGACCTGCTGGTTACCCGACTCATCCACTTCTAGTAAATAAGTTGTGCCACGCACACCTGTAGTAATCGAAGACGAGCAAGCATTCACTGCCCCATTGATTAAAATCGCGCCCTTCTTGAGACGGGCGCATTGACCAATTTTTAGCACCGAATTAGCAGATAAGCGGGCTACAGCACCAGTGTTAAATAAAAGTGCAGTACGAGAATTACCCGTGCGGACTTGTTGCTGCTGTCTAGCTACGTCATTGAGAGAGGCTTGCTTATTTTGGATAAAAACTTGATTGCCATCAAGGATTTCTTGTACAGTCGCTTGGGTTGTTTGAGCAGATGCTGGGGCAAGCTGAGGAGCTGCTAAGGCGAAAATGCATAGCCCTGTAAAGAAAAGTGCAAGTCGCTTTTGGTGCGGCAGTCTAAACAGTCTCTGCGAAAATTTCTTTAAAAGATTCCATAAATACATATGTGATGCTTCTCCTTAATTGATCTTGAGACAGGGTTTAATGAATTAAAGGCTTGCGTCCCAATTTCTCGATCGCTAATCGCAAAGACAGTTACATTATGCAAAAGGTTTCATCACTATCTCAGGTAATTCCTAACTCTGTAGCGATCGCTATTAATCAAGTGAGTTATCAAACTAAATTTCGCACACTTTTGACAGATATTTCGGTGGCGATCGCAAAAGGGAGCAAAACTGCGCTAATTGGCGCAACAGGATCGGGCAAAACGACATTTCTAAGGCTGCTCAATCGTTTAACCGATCCATCAGTGGGGACGATCGCCCTCAATGGCAAAAATATTCAAGAAATTCCTATTCAAACCCTGCGGCGGCAAGTATTACTTGTCCCGCAGGAGCCGAGTTTATTAGGGATGACTGTAACTGAGGCGATCGCCTATCCTCTCAAACTACAAAATTTTACTCAGAGCGAAATTGATTTGCGATCGCAAAAATGGCTAGAGAAATTACAAATTGATCGTAAATTGCTAAATCGTTCTGAGCTAGAGCTATCTCTCGGTCAAAGACAATGGATTGCGATCGCTAGAGCCTTGATGATGGAGCCAGAAGTATTATTGCTCGATGAACCGACATCAGCCTTAGATCGGGGCTTATCTCATTTACTGCTAGAGGTTTTAACTGACTTAACAAAATTACCGCAGCCTGTCACCGTAGTGATGATTAATCATCAACTTGATTTAGTACAAACATGGTGCGATCGCCTAATCTGTTTGCACAAAGGGCAGCTAGTTCAAGATGCTGAAGCCAGTCTTGTTAATTGGCAAGATATTGATGATTTATTGAGACGGGATGTTAATGCAAGTCAAAGCGATGAATTAATAGATGATTGGAATTAATGCCTATTGAGTGTTTGAGTGATCCAGATAATTTTTAAAAAGTGCCGCGAAGCGGCACTTTTTAAAAATTATCTGGGTTCCATGGCAGCGCAAGACGCTGTAATCTTTTTCAACCAATTTGATAAGTTTGATTTCGACCTAACTCTTTTGCACGATACAAAGCATAGTCAGCCGTAGTAAGTAAAACTGAAGGTTGGGAATCAAATAGAGGAACTAAAGAAGTTACACCCATGCTCAAAGTCACAAGCTTACTAATTGCTGAATCCTCATGGGGAATCACTAGCTCTAATAGTCCCAGACGAATAGTCTCGGCAATTGCCATAGCACCTTCTATGTCAGTGTTCGGTAAGACCAGCACAAACTCTTCTCCACCATAACGCGCTACCAAATCCGCAGGACGACGTACTGATTCTTTAATCAAAAGTGAAACTTTGCGTAGACAGTCATCACCAGCTACATGTCCGTAGGTATCATTATAGTTTTTGAAAAAATCAATGTCACACATAATCAAAGATAGTGGCAAATTCTCTCTGGCAAGTCTCTGCCACTCTTGCTCTAGATACTCATCAAAGCGTCGGCGATTTGCCAATTGGGTTAAACCATCTAAATTGACCAATTGACCTAACTTTTCATTAGCCTGTTGCAGCAGATTTTCCGCAATAATTCGACTATCAATTTCTTGCTTGAGCCGTTCATTTTGTTCTTGTAACTGTCTTTGTAATCTTCGTAAAGCAAGCTGGTTCTCGACTCTAGCTAATACTTCTGCGATTTGAAATGGCTTAGTGATGTAGTCAACGCCACCCACTGCAAACGCTTGTATTTTATCTAATACTTCATCTCGAGCACTAATAAAAATAACAGGAATATCATGAGTGTGTTCACTAGACTTTAGTTGTTTACAAACCTGAAATCCATTCATATTTGGCATGTTAATATCCAACAGCACCAAGTCGGGCAGTTCTTCTTGCATGGTTGACAATGCGGTTAAGCCATCACTTACACCACGCACGTCATAACCTCTGCGTGTCAACATACTTATCAGCAAATGTAAGTTAGGTGGCGTATCATCTATAACTAGCACATGCTCTTTTTTAGGTAAGGCTTCAGGCAGTTGCATTTTCCTATCTTTGAACCATTTTGAAAAAAGTGTTAGTATTTATCGCTCTATAATATGATTTTTGAGATATTAATCACTACACGTCTTAAAAATACATGAGAAACGCATTGCTTGCTAGTAGTAATATATAGATGAATATTGAGTGCTTTCGACTCCATCATAATCTTTTTTAATCTCTTTTTTAATCATTGTGTTAGCTAATGTCTAGTAGTGCATCTCAAAGAATAGATCTATCAGGAAGCGCTTTGGGTATGGTTTCAACGATTAGTTTCCCAGCAATCGTTGGCACTGCTGACATGATGCTCAAATCGGCAACGGTGAGACTGGTTGGGTATGAAAAAATTGGTAATGGCTTTTGTACCGCGATTGTGCGTGGTCAGATTACTGATGTACGAATGGCTGTAGAGGCAGGCGCAGAGACCGCCAGAGAGTTTGGTCAGTTAGTATCAACTGTTGTAATTCCACGTCCATATCCCAATCTAGAGGCAATTTTACCGATTAGTAGTCGCTTGAGCCAGTTAACCGATGGTCAGTATAGTCGCCTCAGTAATCAAGCGATCGGGTTGCTAGAAACACGCGGATTTCCTGCGATGGTGGGAGCTGCTGATATGATGCTGAAATCCGCAGATGTGCATCTAGCTGGCTATGAAACTATCGGCGCAGGGTTGTGTACAGCAATTATTCGGGGCAACGTTGCGGATGTTGCGATCGCAATCGAGGCAGGCATGTATGAAGCCGAACGCATTGGCGAATTTCATACGCTGATGATTATTCCTAGACCACTTGACGATCTTGAAGAAACTCTACCAACTTCAGAATATTGGATTGAGTCACCCATACCTGTAAGTATCCCCATGATTGCTCTTCAAGAACAAGAGCGAGAATTGGTAGAACTCCCCAACTTAGAAATTGCTGAAGTAGAAACTATCTCAATCGGCGATCGCTAATAAACAAACCCAATATATTTTTTGAGAATGTTGCTTTGCAACATTCTCAAAAAATATATTGGGTTTTAGTGAAATGCAAATAAGCCAGCTTTATATCCTCTATTTGGATTTATCATGACTGCTTATATTGTCAAATGTGCCGCCACTCGTTATCGTATATATAAAGATAGAGTTGAATATATTAATACTATTCATTTTCTTTGATTATTCAGATCTATGATGGCTATCCCCGTAGTAACAAATACTTATCTATTTTTATAGATCATTTAATTGCTACAACTAGCCCGAATAACGTCTGTAAATTAGCTGCGAAGAGCTGACTACTGCAAGTTAGCTTTATAAAGTGCGCCAAGCCTCATCTGATTTTTATTTTGTATCAAAAATTTGAAAATTTGATGTTTCAAGCGAACCGATCGTAGCTAAGATCAATAGTTGCGATCGTGCATCTATATCTTTATGTATAGATACAACCGCAAAAAACTTTAGTTTTTTAAAGAGTCGTAAGGACACTGATTTAATTATGGCGATCGGTATTGGAATGATCGAGACCAGAGGCTTCCCCGCAATTGTAGAAGCGGCAGATGCTATGGTAAAAGCTGCGCGTGTTACCCTTGTGGGTTACGAAAAAATCGGTAGCGGACGGGTTACAGTCATTATCAGAGGTGATATCTCTGAGGTGAAAGCATCCATCGCTGCTGGTGTTGAAGCCGCAAATCGGGTCAATGGGGGTGAAGTTGTTTCGACTCATACCATTGCTCGACCACACGAAAACCTAGAGTATGTTCTGCCTATTCGCTACACGCGTGAAGTAGAACAGTTTGCTTTTTAAGGTTGCTTTTTAAATTTACTTCTTAACGATTGTCCCAAAAAGACTTTCTCGAAAAAGTATCAAAAGACCAAATTTTCATTAATTTTCATTATTTATTTTTCTAGGAGAACATGGATTATGGCGATCGCAGTTGGAATGATTGAAACCCTTGGGTTCCCAGCCGTTGTAGAAGCAGCCGATGCTATGGTTAAGGCGGCTCGCGTAACTTTAGTAGGATACGAAAAAATCGGTAGTGGTCGTGTGACCGTTATCGTTCGTGGTGATGTCTCCGAAGTACAAGCTTCAGTAGCCGCAGGCACTGAGTCTGTAAAACGTGTAAATGGCGGACAAGTTCTTTCCACACACATCATTGCTCGTCCTCACGAAAACCTCGAATACGTTCTACCTATTCGCTACACCGAAGAAGTTGATCAATTCCGCGACAATGTTAACTCCATTCGTCCTCTAAACCGCCCATAGTAAAGGCATAACTAGCGCTTTCGTCTCAACTATTCGCTATTTGCTGCGTACTTGACTTGCTATCTTTCTCATCTGTACAGGTACTTATAACAAATATGCAAATTGCTAAAGTTTACGGTACGGTCGTCAGTAACTACAAAGAATCTAATTTATCTGGAACCAAGTTTCTGCTCTTGCAACTTGTTGATCTTCAAGGGCAGTTACTTTCAGACTATGAAGTGGCCGCAGATACTGTTGGCGCTGGCATAGATGAATGGGTGCTATTTACTCGTGGTAGTGGTGCAAGACAAGTACGAGATAGTGCAGATCGTCCGATTGATGCAGCTGTTATCGCTATTATCGACACAGTTAGCCTCAGCGATCGCACTCTTTATAGCAAAAAATATAGTGAGAGGATGCAATAGTTGTTTTTCCCTTTAGCTAATTCTCTCACGAGAGAAATGGTTTAAGGATTATGGCTAAGCCTAGCGCTAGTAAATAATAGTTCTCCAACGTTGTCGCTTAAGTTGTTATTTGGAGGAGCGCTTTTAAGAACTTATATACTCGATTTTGAGAATCAAGATATAAGTAAAACTTAAAAGTGCGGATTCATTATGGTAGTTCGTAGCTTCGCTGCCCCCCCTACACCTTGGTCTAGGAATCTGGCAGAACCCAAAATCGATCCATCTGCCTACGTTCATTCTTTTTCTAATTTAATTGGTGACGTTTATATCGGCGCTAATGTTTTGATTGCTCCTGGTACGTCAATTCGTGCTGACGAGGGCCATCCTTTTTATATTGGAAATAGTACGAATGTCCAAGATGGCGTTGTTATCCATGGACTAGAAAAAGGTCGTGTGATTGGTGATGACGGCAAAGAATATTCCGTCTGGATTGGCGATAGTACCTCAATCACACATATGGCTCTAATTCATGGGCCAGCTTATGTTGGGAATAATTGCTTTGTCGGGTTTCGCTCAACCGTATTTAATGCAAGAGTTGGAGACGGATGCATTATTGCTTTACATGCCCTTGTCCAAGATGTAGAAATTCCTGCGGGTAAATATGTTCCTTCTGGTGCAGTGATTACAACGCAGCAACAAGCTGATCTGTTGCCGAATGTGCGGGAATCAGACCAAAATTTTGCGAGTCATGTTGTCGGTGTCAACGAGTCCTTGAGACAAGGGTATCGCTGTGCTGCTGATATTGCCTGTATTACACCGATTCGCCAGCAACAACAGAACTCGTCACAACCAAGCAGCAACTCTCCTGCTAGTAATACTAGTACGAAAATTAATAAGCAAGATTTTAATCAAATTAATCAGAACTTTACAAAAAACGCACAGAGGAACGAACCTATGAATGGGGATTTAGCGCAGCAAATACGACAAATTTTAGCTCAGGGCTACCATGTTGCGGTTGAGTACGCCGATGAGCGTCGCTTCCGTACTGGATCTTGGCAATCTCACGCGATTCCACACACATCCGAAGCTTCGACAGTTATTGCCGCAGTTCAAACTGCTCTTGTTGAAAATGAAGGTGAATATGTACGTTTGCTTGGAGTTGATCCCAAAGCCAAGCGTCGTCTCACAGAAACAATTATTCAACGTCCCAGTGATAAGCCTGTAGTAATTAGTAATGCTGCTCCTACTTCCAGCAATGGATATAGCAATGGATCTGGCAATGGCTACAGCGCACCCAAAGCTTCATCTAATGGTGCGACTAGTGCTAACAATGCTGATATTGCGAGTCAAGTCGGTCAACTTCTTGCTCAAGGCTATCGGATTAGTACTGAGTATGCTGATGCCCGTCGCTTCCGTTCCGCAGCATGGATGACTGGTCCTGCGATCGATGCATCCAATGAATCTACTGTAATCGCTGCATTGAATACTATTCTTGCTGAACATGAAGGCGAATATGTACGCTTGGTCGGTGTCGATCCTAAAGCCAAGCGTCGTGTAGTTGAAACAATTATTCAACGCGCTGATAGTCATGCTGTGAGCATTGGTCAGCCTAATGGTAATAGTGCATCGGCAACCTATAACGCTCCTCGCGCTAGTAACGGCAATGGTAATGGTGCTGCTAATGATGTGTCAACTGCTGTGGGGCAGCTTTTGGCTCAAGGGCATCGCATTAGTGTCGAGCATGCTGATGAGCGCCATTTCCGCACAACTTCTTGGCAGACTTTGCCTGCAATCACAGCCAATAATGTGACATCTGCGATCGCAGCTTTAGAGAATTACATTGCTGAATATAGCGATGAATATATCCGTCTGGTTGGAGTGGATATCAAGGCAAAGCGTCGCGTGGTGGAGTTGCTCGTACATCGTCCAGGTGGACAGCCAATCACGGCAACTCGCACGGCAGTTAAGGTCAGCAACGCTAGCAATAGTTCTTATGGTGGCGGTAGCGCTGGCAAGATCAGTGGCGATATGCTGTCGCGAATTCGTCAACTGTTGTCTCAGGGCTATCGCATTGGTACTGAACATGCAGATGAACGCCATTTTCGGACTAGCTCTTGGTTTAGCTGCTCACCAATCGCGGCTGCCAATGAGTCTGAAGTAATTCGGGCTTTGGAAGCTTGTTTGGCTGAGCATGGTGACGAGTATGTGCGTTTGCTAGGTATCGATACAAAAGCAAAGCGCCGCGTATTTGAAGGCATCATTCACCGTCCTGCTAAATAACGTGTTTTGAGAACCTCGCTTTGCGAGGTTCTCTACTTTGAGAATCAAAAAATATAAAAATCATGCAATCGAACTACTTACCACCTTTAGAACCGATCGGAGATTTTCGATCCTACGTTTGCGGGGATGTAGTAATCGATCAAACAGCAGCGATCGCATTGGGAGTATTAATCCAAGCCGATCAGGGTGGTCGAATTACGATCGCAGCAGGTGTATGTATTGGTATGGGAGCCGTACTTCATGCTCAAGATGGACTATTAGAAATTGGGGCTGGAGCAAGTTTAGGGGCTGGGGTTTTGGTTTATGGAACTACCAAAATTGGCGAAGGTGCTTGTATTGGTGCGTCGAGTTCGATTGTTCGAGCAATTATTGCGAAAGGTGCGATCGTACCGCCTTGTTCTTTGATTAGTGGTTTAGAACAAAGTGCGATCGCTCAAGAATTAGAGATTAGCCCTGCGATCGCTCAAGAATTAGAGATTAGTAATACCAACACTTCACCAACAAACTCACCGACAAACCATTCATTTACGCATACCTATTCATCTGTCGAACGTATAGGTACAGAAAAACAGGTGGAAATGCCTACGAATGCGATCATCGCAGATCAGACATTAGGAACTGCTGATACTTCTAGCAATGAACAAAACCAACAAATTGATGCAGTCGCAAATCCAACGGAAACTGATATTTCGACACTTGCGATCGCTAACTCTGCACAGGCTAAGGCTCATGCTCAATCGCAAATTAATCGCTTTATCAAGAGGCTTTACCCACAAAATTAAATCACCCAGATAGAGCAATCCTACAGCAGATTGCAATCAAACCAAACCCAGATTTTTTGTAAAAGCCCCGCTTCGCGGGGCTTTTACAAAAAATCTAGTGGTGGGTTTGTTCGGGATTTGCTGTAAATGAGTTGTGAGAGGCTTCGACTACGCTCAGCCAACGTATGCCGATGGCTAAGCGTAGTCGAAGCCTAATTTTTTTAAAATAAAATGGTTTAGGATCGCGATAGCTGTAAAACCCTAGGTGATCATAATCACTACAACCTTGATAGCTAAGTTACATTCCTATTTGGTTTTAGCAATTATTATCAACTCGAGTAAAGTGATTTTTTATGGCTAAACTTCCAATTAGTTGGTGTAAAACAAGTTTATTGATGCGACTCAGCTAAAGTACAGGAAACAAAAAGACGTAAATTCTAGTCATTGCGCTCGTTGGGACAACATTGTTGGAGGAATATGAAGATGAATAGCACTTTTAGCCTCAAATCTAGTATTGCTTTGCTAGTTTTGGGTTTTGCTATGCTTGCAGCCCCCAAACAACCAGCAGAATCAACGCTATTCTCACTTAGTGATTATCAACCTGCGATCGCTGCTTCGGCAGTTGGGGCGATCGCTAATACTATGCAATATGAAATTGTTTAGCAAAGCCGTAAAAGTAAATATGACACTTCTTGCCATATTTACTTTTACGGCTTTACCAAAAACTAGAGGCGGCGCGATGCGCCGCCTCTAGTTTTTAGGTTTGTATGGTGACAGCTAGATAAAACGGTAGAATATTAAAGAAAATTTTTGGCTTTGGTGGACAAGGGGCAATTTTGGAAAAAGGTACGCTAGTTGAAGTGAAATTGCATGGCGATCGTCGCCTTGTCGTGATCGATCGCCCTGAAGGTAAAAAACACTTTCAAGCGATCGATGAAAATGGCAATACCCATACAATCCATCCCCGCGAAATTAATTACACCATCAAAGCCAATGGTGAAAGTTCAAGTTTCACCTACACTAAGATCCCCTCTTTTTTGCAAAAAGTAGAGAAGTTTCTCGATCCTACTAGCCTAGAAGTAGCTTGGGAAATTTTGATTGAGGATAATCAGCCAACTAGTCCGACAGATCTTGCTAATCTTTTATTTTCGGAAATTTCCGCAGTCACCTCCTACGCTTCCTATTGCCTATTAAGTAACGACAAAATTTACTTTAAGCAAAAGGGCGATCTTTACGAACCGCGATCGAGTTCGCAAGTCGCAGAACTAAAGCATCAAGCGGAAGCGGCTGCTCAACGCGCTAAATTAATTGAAGAATTTCAGCAAAAGCTGAATACTAAGCTCTCTGGTGATGAAGTCTCATGGACAATTAGCGATCGCAGTCGGTTAGATTGTTTAGAACGATATGCTCTTTACGGCGATGAAGCTTCTGATAAAGCTGCCGCGCAAGAACTTTTAAGCTTTGCTAAACGTTCCAAAAATGAACAAGCAGCTTTCCTAATGCTCGTTGACTTAGGTATTTGGAACGAGCATGAAAATCTGAATTTACTGCGTAGCCAAGTTCCTCTACATTTTGCTAATGAAGTTGTCGCGGCTGCTCAAGCTTGTGTTGAGAATCCAATTCCCGACCATATGCAGGATTTGCGACGCGATTTGACGCATCTGCATGTTTATACAATTGACGATATCAGCACCACTGAGATTGATGATGGGCTGAGTATCGAAACTCTTGCCGATGGTAGCAAACGGATATGGATTCATATTGCTGATCCGACGCGGTGGCTCGATCCTGAAAGCCCACTTGATAAAGATGCCCGTAAACGTGGTACGAGCGTATATCTACCCACAGGCGTGATCCCGATGTTTCCCATGGATCTGGCAACTGGTCCAATGAGTTTGATCGAGAGTAAAGTCTGTCATGCAATGTCTTTTGCCGTCGATCTTGATGATGTGGGCGCAGTTACCCATTACGAGATTGTGGCAAGTTTAGTGAAGCCCAATTATCGCCTCACCTATGAAGATGTTGAAGAAATGCTGCAACTCGGCGTAGAGGCAGATCTCGACTGCATCGCTGACTATGCCCGTCTTCGCAAAAAATGGAGAGTTGATCAAGGTGCGATCGAAATTCATTTGCCTGATACTAGTGTCAAAGTTGACTCTAAAAATGGCGATCGCCTGACTTTGGAACTGATGGAAGACACCTTCTCGCGTCAACTAGTCGCTGAGATGATGATTCTCGCAGGTGAAGTTGCAGCAAGGTTTGCTCAGACCCACAATATTCCTATTCCCTATCGCTATCAAGAACAGCCCGAACTGCCGCCTCTCGATACCTTGATGCAATTGCCATCTGGTCCCGTGCGCGAATTTGCAATTTGTCGCTGTATGACTAAAGGCTCTCTCGGTCTATATGCATCGCGCCATGCAGGTTTGGGACTTGATGCTTATGCACAGGTAACTTCACCGATTCGTCGCTATAGCGATCTGCTAGCCCATTGGCAAATTAAAGCTTTTTTACGAGAGGAGCCTTTGCCATTCACTGCCGAAATGCTCACCGCAATTTTGCAAGCGATCGATCCTGCGATTTGGGATGCTAATCAGGTCGAGAAGCAGTCGGTGCGCTATTGGAGTTTAGAGTATCTGCGTCGTAATAAAGAGGTGGTGTGGGAAGCGCTGATGCTGGACTGGTTGCGTGAAAACGAGAAGCTAGCGCTAGTGTTGATCGAAGATTTGGGCTTGAAATTACCAATGCGAATCACTCGTCAAATCCAAGTTGGCGATAATCTCCGAATCAGAGCTTCGGAGGTTGATCCCCGTAAAGACATTATTTATTTCCAAGAGGCGCAGCAGTCTACCTCAGTCCTAGAAATGGAAATGGAGCGCGGTAGCGATCGCATTGAATCCGAATACGCAACTTTTTAAGCTTGGCAGTAGTTGTCACTTGACAATTACATATTTTAGGTTTAGCTTGTAAGAAGAAAAGCAGTTATGACAAGGCGATCACATCCAAAATCAGAAATTGAATCGGCATTGAAATATGCTGAACAAAACGGATGGCGTGTTGATGTCGGTGGCGCTCATGCGTGGGGCAAAATCTATTGCCCTTACAATGACAAAGATTGTAGATGCGGAATTTTTTGTATGTCGAGTATTTGGAGTACTCCAAAAAATTCAGGAAATCACGCAAAGCAAATTCGTCGCATAGTTGATAACTGTACTAAACACAACGATTTGGATGATATTTGTGAAGAGGAGCAATAGGTAATGAGAGAGTATGAATTTACTTTAAAGTTTAATCTCCCAAATTCTCAAGTCGATCCTAATGAGTATGTTGAGAAATTATATGAAAATGGCTGTGACGATGCCTTAATTGGTGTTGGCTCAAAAGGATATATTGCACTTGATTTTATACGTGAAGCATCATCAGCTTATGATGCGATCGCTAGTGCTATTACTGATGTAAAACAGGTGATTCCCAATGCAAGTTTAATTGAGGCAACCCCTGATTATGTGGGCTTAACAGATGCTGCAAAAATCCTTGGATGTTCTCGACAAAATATTAGAAATCTCATTGTCAAAGGTGAGCCAAAATCGCCTTTACCTGTTTATGAAGGGACACCTTCGATTTGGCATTTGGCAGATATTCTCATTTGGTTGCGAGAGGAAAAGACTTATTCGGTTGATGATTCATTATTAGAAGTTTCTAAGATTAATAT
>CASBRC010000008.1 GCA_949128015.1 Synechococcales cyanobacterium PMM_0003 | reverse complement strand
CGTCGCCTCTACTTTTTGGGTTTTATGTCCTAACATACTTGGCGACAGCTATAAATGAGTTAATTGAGTCTGTAAATCGAAGGTACAAATCATGACCTTTACTTTAGATCCATCCACCGATCCTGTCACACTGCCCGACCATACTCAACTCCCAGACTCTGATGGTACATTTGTGAAGAATTTCCAAGAACATCCACAAAGTGTTTTGCTGACAGATTCCATTGAGCCGATTTTGCAAAAATGTCATCCCGATGGACAATATGCGATCGGGCAGGATTCGGGCATCTATTGGCGGATGACTGAACCACCCGAAAAAGGCGCAGAAGCCCCTGATTGGTTTTATGTGCCAAATGTCCCGCCAACTTTGAACGGTCAGCCCCGCCGATCTTATGTGCTGTGGCAAGAATTTATTGCACCCTTGATTATTTTAGAATTTGTGTCTGGTACTGGTAAAGAGGAGCGCGATCGCACTCCTTGGACGGGCAAGTTTTTTATCTATGAACAGGTAATCCGCCCTGCTTTTTATGGGATTTATGAGGTGCAAAAATCCAGCATTGAGCTATATCGCCATGTCACCAATCGCTTTGAACTAGTCGAGGCTAATGAACGTGGGCATTTTCCCATTCCAGAGTTAGGCGTGGAGATTGGTATTTGGCAAGGAACTTATCAAAATTCTGAGCTACCTTGGCTACGTTGGTGGGACTCAGACGGCAATTTGCTGTTGACAGGTTGGGAAAACTCTCAGCAAGAGCGGCAACGAGTGGAGATCTTAATGGCGCAATTACGAGCTGCGGGGATTGAGCCACAAATATAAATCAATCAATCAATAACAAGGGGCGCTATGCGTCCCTTGTTATTTGGTGGGACATTGAGATTCGATCGCATTCAATAATTTTTCCTGAGTCCAATTTTGATAGAGATGCGCTGCGATCGCAGCGCCGCCAGCACCGACACCTTCCTTGACAAAGCCTTGCTCGTAGGCGCGTAACTGCGGAAACTGAGACTTAGCAAAACTTAGCTGCGTGGCGAGTAATGGTACATCGCGTACAGCTAAAGCTAAATCGACCGTATGCCCTGTAGGATCTTCAGCAACCCATCGGGTTGTACCGATCGCGATCGCATTAGGATTCCATGTCAGATTTTGATATTTGGCGATCGCTCTCGCCAACGCATATACCGCCAACATCTGCGTGCCACCTGCTAACAATACACCTGCATGACGACTTGCCGCGATCGCCATTCCTGCCACGGCAATTTGCATAGGATCGCCCACGGACGCGACAATTTCAAATGGTGTAGCTGATTGATCTAGGTGCTGTAATCCTGCTTGCACGACTTCCCATTTTTGAGCATGGTTACAGGTGGGATGGGAGCTATTTACTTTGTCTTTTGCCTCAATTCCTAACGCGGTCAGTACGGCTAGCGCCGTAGTCGTACCACCGACAACACATTCACTCAAGATTACATAAGAGCCTGATTGAGCTAACTTCTCACCCCAGACTAAGCCCTGTACAAATAATTGCAGGACTGTTTCAATCGGTAGGGCTTTGCCAGTACTTAAGCATTTAGCAGGTTTGCCGCCAAGTGCGATCGCATTAATAGTTGGTGCGATCGCTAAACCTGCATCAAAGATAAAAAGTGGTAACTCTTGTGCTGCCACGACAGCGCGAGAAATTAGAACGGGAGAAGCGCCTGCGACTAGAGGCGGTAAAGGAAAGTTGGTATTAGTGCCTGTAGCAAGAAATTCGGCATCTGCGATCGCAGTATATTTTCGATCGTCAGGAGTAGCTCCTGCGGCGGAGATATTTGGAATTAATCCTGTTTCCGTAAATCCCAACACACAAGCAAATACTGGACGTTTACCGCGATAGGTTTTGAGCCAAGCTTTAGCTTTTTTGCGTTGTGTATATGTTGTGATCATTTAATTATTTGTTTTTTAAAGTAAAATAACGACATAATTTCTTAAATTAAAGTTATGCCAGTGGAATTTGCGCCAATTTTTGAACTGGCGACTTCTGAAAAACTACAGCTTCTTGAAGATCTTTGGGATAACATTGCATCTCAACCCGCTAATATTCCTATTCTCGACTGGCAGAAGGAAGAACTGGCAAAAAGAAAAGCTGCTCATTCACAAGATTCAAGTTTAACTAGTTCTTGGGACTCAGTAAAAGCAAGAATCCGCAGTCGAATTAATGGTTAAAAGTCTGATAATTCTGTCAGAAGCTGAACAGGACATCATAGATGCGTATGACTGGTATCAAAATCAAGAACTAGGATTAGGTGAGGAGTTCTTGAGATGCGTTGATGCATCTATTCAGTTCATGCAGAGAAATCCTGAGATGTATGAAATTGCTCACGCAAGCTATCGGAGAGTTTTGGTTCGTCGATTTCCTTACGCCATATTTTACGAATACTTTGAAAGCTTAGTAACTGTGTATGGTGTTTTTCATTGCTCTCAAAACCCTAAAAAATGGCGTAATCGACTATCTTGATGGAATAGTGCGATCGCTCCTTGAGTCACTGGCAAAACGTTATTATAGATATTGTGGCTCATCTGTACTGATAACGATATGACTCAAACCTCTCTCCCACCTTTATCTCAAGAACCACAAAGCCAGCCAATCGCGCAACCAGAAAGTCCGCAGCTAAGCCTATGGTCGGCTGATTTTCGGCAAGAAGTAACAGCTTTAACAACGAGACTATTTATCCAACTGCGTCGCCGCCCGACAACACTGATCGCAGGAGTATTGCAACCCTTGATGTGGTTGTTGCT
>CASBRC010000007.1 GCA_949128015.1 Synechococcales cyanobacterium PMM_0003 | reverse complement strand
TTTTAGCCATAGTTCTTAGCCATAATTTTTTTCTATCTACTGATTCGATACATTAGAAATCGAGACCCGCTTCGCGAGCAGCTTCAGCGAGAGCTTGGACTCTTCCATGATAGAGGTTGCCACCACGATCGAATACGACCTTGGTAATTCCCTGTGCGATCGCTCTTTCAGCAATTAAAGCACCAACCTTAGCCGAAGCTTCAGAATTGGCGGTAGTGCTGAGTCCCTGCGCGACATCGGATTCGAGGGTCGATGCAGCAACGAGAGTATGTTGAGCTACATCATCAATCACTTGCGCCACGATGTGATTGTTAGAGCGATAAATTGCCAAGCGAGGACGCTCGGATGTACCTGACATCCCTTTGCGAACACGTTTATGACGATTTATGGTTGCTTGTCTACGACTGACACTCATTTTTTGTTAACCTAATTCGTAACCTATAAATTCTATATTTTATTTCTTGCCAGTCTTACCAGCCTTACGTCTGACAAATTCACCGAGGTAACGGATACCCTTGCCTTTGTAAACTTCGGGTGGACGTACAGCACGAATTTTTGCGGCTAAGTTACCGACAATTTCTTTGTCAATACCTTCGACGAGGATGAATGTACCTTGAGGAACTTTCTTGCCAGAAGCATCTTCGACATCGATGGAAATTCCCGCAGGAGGAATAATATCAACGGTGTGGCTGTAGCCAACAGTAAGAATGATATTGCTACCATTCTTGTTCGCACGATAACCAACACCTTGGATTTCCAACTTGCGCTGAAATCCAGTAGACACACCTTCAACCATGTTGGCAACGAGAGTGCGAAAAAGTCCGTGTTGTTGACGCGCAGGGCGCGAGTCATTGGCGCGATTGACCAGTAGATTATTTTCTTCTTGTAGAATTTCAACGGTGCCGGGTAGCAAACGCTTTAATTCGCCTTTAGGTCCTTTGACGGTTACCTCTTGCCCTACGATCGAAACCGCAACTTTGGCAGGAAGAGGAATGGGACGTTTTCCAATACGAGACATGTCTGTTTTCCGTTGCTTGTGATGTTGTTTTCTGAATTACCAGATATAGCAAAGGACTTCACCGCCGACACCCTGTTTACGGGCTTCGCGATCGGTCATGATCCCTCTAGAGGTGGAGATGATCGCAATGCCGATCCCACCTAATACACGGGGTAATTCTTTGGAGTTCGAGTAAACCCGTAAACCAGGTTTACTGACGCGTTTGAGGCGTTTGATAATCGATTGACGGTTTTTGCCTTCATACTTGAGGGCGACGACCAAGGCGCGGTCGATAGTTTCGCCTGTTTCTTCAAAATCTGCGATGAAACCTTCTTGTTTCATCACTCGGGCAATGCTCAACGTCATCCTTGTGGCAGGAATGGAAGTTGTCTGGTGCTTAGCCAGTGTGGCATTGCGAATGCGGGTCAGCATATCCGAGATGGTGTCGTTGGTAGCCATCCTTATCTCCTAATTCGATCTACTTATGATTCTCTGAAGGGCATACCGACTGCTTTCAGGAGCGCACGTCCTTCTTCGTCCGTGTTGGCAGTGGTAATGATGGAAATATCAAGCCCCCGAATTTGCTCGATACTGTCGTAGCTGATTTCGGGGAAGATAAGTTGCTCGCGGACACCAAGGGTATAGTTACCACGTCCATCAAAGCTCTTGGGGCTAACACCGCGAAAGTCACGGATGCGAGGCAAAGAGAAGTTGATCAGACGATCCAAAAAGTTGTTCATCTTATCGCTACGCAGAGTGACCATCATGCCGACGGGCATTCCTTGACGCAATTTGAAACCTGCGATCGCCTTTTTCGCTCTAGTTACCACGGGCTTTTGACCAGCGATCGTCGCAATTTCGATTAAAGAAGCTTCTAGGGATTTTGCATTTTGAGCAGCTTCGCCTAGACCGCGATTGATTACCACTTTCTCAAATTTAGGAACTTGATGAATGTTGGTGTATTTGAACTGTTCCATTAATTTAGGAACAGCTTCCTTGGCATAGACTTCAGTAAATCTGGATAGCATTTTATCTTCCTCGATGGGTTTTCCTGGGCTTGGTCAGGTTGTATAGAATTATTTCTTTTCAGTCTTAACGAAATCAACGATTTCGCCAGTCTTTTTCAACATTCTCACCTTCTTGCCATCATCTGTAAAGGTATAGCAAGAGCGGCTAGCGGTCTTTTCCTTTTCAGAATACAACAACACTTTAGAACTGTGGATCGGAAATTCACGGGTGACGATTTGACCAGACTCACCATCAGCTTGGGGCTTGACATGCTTGGTCTTCATGTTTACACCCTCAACGATGATGGTGCTGTCCTTGGGGATAACTTGTAGCACTTTGGCAACAGTCCCCTTCGAGCTTCCTGAAATTACTTGAACCAGATCGTCTTTTTGGACATGCATCTTAAAAGACTTGCGGTTGCCACGATAGGCAGGCTTTGGCTTGAATGTCATTACAGTACCTCTGGCGCTAAGGAGATAATTTTAGTGAAATTTTTATCCCGCAACTCACGCGCCACTGGACCAAACACACGGGTTCCTTTAGGGTTACCGTCTTGGTTAATGATTACAGCGGCATTGTCGTCAAAACGGATTCTCATGCCGCTATCACGGTTGATAGAGCTACGAGTACGAACAATTACGGCGCGGACAACATCAGATTTTTTGACTGGCATATTGGGCGCAGCGTCTTTGACAGTGGCGATAATTACATCTCCAACTCCGCCAAAGGCTCTGTTACCACCAGCTAAGACACGAATACATAGCAGCTTTTTGGCTCCACTATTATCCGCAACGTTTAGATAAGACTCTTGTTGAATCATGGCTTATGCTTCCGAGCTAGATGTGAGAATCTCGACGACTTCCCAGCGCTTGGTGCGACTAAGGGGGCGGGTTTCCCGAATTCTGACGCGATCGCCTTCACGGGTTTTGTCTTCTTCATCGTGGGCTTTAAACTTGGATGTTTTGACCACGATTTTTCCATATTTGGGGTGAGAGGTACGATTTTCGACCGCTACAACCACCGTTTTTTGCATTTTATCGCTGACGACAACGCCAACTTTTTCTTTAACTGCCATTGCTTAAACTCCTAATGTCTTTACTCTTTAGTTTTTTAAATTACTTTTAAATCTACTAAGCTCTGGACTGGCGTTCGCGTTCGACAGTCATCAGTTGCGACAAGCGGTGCTTGGCATGTTGGAACTGATGTGGTTGGACGGGTTGTCTAGTTGCTTGCTTAAAACGCAAATCAAACAGCTCTTTCTTGACAGACAAGACTTGAGCTTGCAACTCTTCGTCAGATAGCTCTCTAGTTTCTTGGACTTTGGGGAATGCCATATCTTTTATTCCTTCTCACGAATAATAAACTTGGTCTTGATTGGCATCTTGGATTGGGCAAGACGAATCGCCTCTCTAGCAATTTCTTCAGTTACGCCAGCAACCTCGAACATGATCCGACCTGGCTTAACGACAGACACCCAAAACTCAGGAGCACCTTTACCAGAACCCATACGGGTTTCGGCTGGACGCATAGTTACAGGTTTGTCTGGGAAGATGCGAATCCAAATCTTGCCACCGCGTTTGATGTAGCGGTTCATGGCTCGACGAGCTGCTTCGATTTGGCGGGCAGTAATCCAAGAAGGCTCTAAAGCCTGCATGGCGTAATCACCAAAGTTGATTTCAGCGCCTCTGGTAGCGGGACCCGCCATCCGACCGCGTTGCTGCTTACGAAATTTTGTACGTTTAGGACTTAACATGGTTCAAAACTCTAGATGACAGAAGTTTATCCTTCAGCGCTAGAACGATCCTCAAATTGGGGACGACGTTGCTGGCGGCGACGGGGTTGAGCGGCTGGAGCAGGGGCTTCTTCGCCTTGGATGATTTCGCCTTTAAAGATCCAAACTTTGATGCCGATGACACCATAAATAGTTCTGGACGTTTTGTAGCTGTAATCAATGTCAGCTCGCAATGTATGCAGAGGAACACGACCTTCACGAACCCACTCAGTTCTGGCAATCTCAGCACCGTTGAGACGACCACTGATTTGCACTTTGATGCCTTCAATTCCTGCACGCTGAGCGCGTTGAATCGCTTGGCGGACAACACGACGGAAGGAAACACGACGTTCGATTTGTTGAGCGATGTATTCAGCGATGAGAGGTGCTTCCGCATCAACTCTGGTTACTTCGGTTACATTAATCCGAACTTGGCTAGTGCCTGTTTTTTTGATCGAGCCGTCTTGTTCGAGGTACTTCACTAGTCCGACGCGCAATTGCTCGATACCAGCGCCACCGCGACCGACTACAACTCCAGGACGAGCGGTGCGGATTTCGAGGTCAACTTGATCAGCCTTGCGATCGATCAAGATTTCCGCAATACCAGCATTACTCAGAGTCTTTTCGATAAACTTACGAATCTTGCTGTCTTCTTCAGCCAAGATGCCGTAGCGATTGACATCAGCATACCAACGAGAAAGATGAGACTTGGTGATGCCGAGGCGTAACCCTGTTGGGTGAATCTTCTGACCCATACCTATTCTTCCTCCGATGGTTTGACGGTGATCGTAATGTGGCAAGTAGGCTTAAGAATTTGATAAGCACGACCTTGAGCTCGGGGGCGGAAGCGTTTGAGGCTAGGTCCCATATCGGCGTAGGCTTGCTTAACTACTAAGGATGCGGGATCGAGTCCTGCATTATGTTCAGCATTCGCTACGGCAGAACGCAATACTTTCGTGATTGGTTCGCAGGAGCGATAAGGCATGAACTCAAGAATCATCAATGCTTCGCGGTAGCTACGACCACGGATTTGGTCGAGTACTCGACGTACCTTGTGAGGTGACATCCGAATATATTTTGCTACGGCGGGAATTTCGTTTTGGGCAAGGATCATTTTATTTACCTATCTCTTCGCCTTTTTGTCGCTCTTGGCATGACCACGGAAGGTGCGAGTAGGGGCAAACTCACCGAGTTTGTGTCCTACCATTTGCTCCGTGACATATACAGGAACATGCTGCTTTCCGTTGTGACAAGCAATTGTATGCCCGATCATTTGAGGAAGAATCGTGGAAGCACGAGACCATGTTTTGATAACTTGCTTTTCGCCTTTAGCGTTAAGCTTTTCAATTTTGGTCAATAAGTGATCGGCAACAAAGGGACCTTTTTTTAGCGATCGCGTCATAATCTATTCTCTCTGTAAAAACTTTGAATATATATTTTCCTGAGTAACAGGAAAATATTTGATTAGGCGTTACGTCCGCCCTTACCGCGCTTCGAGGACTTGCGACGGCGACGAACAATGAGGGCATCGCTGAGTTTGCCCTTCTTGCGAGTCTTATAACCCAAGGTTGGTTTACCCCAAGGCGTAACAGGCCCACTACGTCCAATGGGGGCGCAGCCTTCTCCACCACCATGAGGGTGATCGATGGGGTTCATGGCCATACCACGAACTTTCGGGCGACGGTTCAACCAACGGCTACGCCCTGCCTTACCAAGACTGGTGTTGCTGTGATCGAGGTTGCCAACTTGTCCAATCGTTGCAAAACAATCCTTGCGAATTAAGCGAACTTCACTGGAAGGAAGCTTTAGGGTCACAAAATCGCCTTCTTTAGCCGCAATTTGAGCGCCAGCGCCAGCCGATCGCACAATTTGACCTCCTTTACCAGGAACGAGTTCAACGTTGTGAACGATCGTACCAAGTGGAATATTGACCAAAGGCATTGCATTGCCGATTTCAAAAGGTACATTGCTTGTACCTGCTTGAATTTTGTTGCCGACAGCAATACCTTTAGGAGCAAGGATATAGCGTTTTTCACCATCTTCATATTGCAAAAGTGCAATCCGAGAAGTGCGGTTGGGATCGTACTCGATCGCAATTACGTCAGCGACGATGTCACGTTTATTACGCTTAAAATCGATGATCCGATATTGACGTTTGTGACCGCCGCCACGTCTACGGCTAGTAATTACACCACGGTTATTGCGTCCTCTTTTACGATGGACGTGAGTGGTTAAAGACTTTTCGGGTTCTGATTTGGTGATCTCCGCGAAGTCTGAGACAACAGTTTGTCTAGTACTTGCGGTATACGGTTTATATGCACGAACGCCCATAATTGTCTGATGTTGTTAAAGAACAGTTCTCTGGTTTTGCTTTTTGTTCAAGATAACCTTTGGTTATTTTGAACTCTTACACATCTGGGAACAAATCGATTTTGCTGCCTTCAGCAAGGGTGACGATCGCTCTTTTGATTTGAGCGCGTTTGCCTGCAAACTTACCAATCCGACGCGCTTGTGCGGGCGGGTTATGGGTATTTACTTTCTTGACTGTGACTGAGAAAAGGCTCTCGATTGCAGCTTTGATTTCAGGCTTAGTTGCATCATGAAAAACATCAAAAGTATATTTGTTGCTTTCTAGTTGTCGGGTTGCCTTTTCGTTTAGCAGAGGGCGACGAATGATGTCGGGCAAACGACGAGGATCGAATTCGGTTGGGATCTTAGCCATGGTGTTTCTTTCTTCTTAGATTCCGTTATTCTGCATCTTCAATCGTGGTTACGATCTCGGTTGCCAACTTTGCATCGCCACCATAAACTTCATGAATCTTGGCGATCGCAGAGCGAGTTGCCACAATCTTTTCGGAGTTAAGAATGTCGAACATATTAAGCTGATCAGCGGCAATCAGTTGTAGTTTCTTGATGTTACGCGCAGAAAGAACGATGTTTTCCTCTTTGCCATCAGTGATGATTAGGGTCTTGCTTCCAGCCGTAACACCCCAACGTTCAAGAGCTTGACATAACTCTTTGGTCTTGGGCTGAGCCAGATTTAGAGCAAAATCTTCAACAACGATTAGGTCTGAAACGCGGCTAATGAAAGCAGTGCGAAGAGCCAATCGGCGCTCTTTGCGATTCATCTTGGTCTCATAACTTCTAGGCTTTGGTCCGAACATGACACCACCACCACGAGTTAAGGGGGATCTTGTTGAACCTGCACGAGCGCGACCTGTACCTTTCTGTCTGAATGGCTTACGACCACCACCACGTACTTCGGAGCGGGTTTTGGTGCAAGCTGTGCCTTGGCGGGCATTAGCTAACTGTCTGACGAGGGCGCGATGAACCAAACCTTTTGCGCTTGCTTCTTTGGCAACACGCAATTCAAGGCTTATTTCACCAACTTCATTCCCTGTCCAATCTATTACTGTAGGCATAACTTAAATTCTCTGGATCTCACGAACAAACTACTTCTTAGCCTTGCCGATAATTACGGTAGGAATGACGTTAAGCAATGCGCCAGGCTTACCAGGAACTGCTCCTTTAATTAGCAGCACATTGTTCACCGCATCGACTTTTACTATAGTTAGCTTCTTCACGGTGATTTGCTTGCCGCCAAGACGACCAGCCATGCGCTTACCAGGGTATACACGACCTGGTGTTGTACCTGCTCCAGTCGAACCAGGTTGTCTGTGGTTCTTGGAACCGTGAGCCATTGGACCGCGAGCAAAGTTGTGGCGCTTTTGGTAACCAGCAAAACCTTTACCAATGCTAGTTCCAATCACGTCAACGATGTCGCCATCCTTGAATTGACTTACATCTAGAGTCTGTCCAATGGTGAACTCGCTAACATCGCCTAAACGATATTCACATAAATGCTTTACAGGTTCAGAGCCTGATACTTTTAAATGTCCCAGTTCTGGCTTACTCAAAAGCTTTTCACGAGTCTTGCCGTAACCTATTTGAATAGCTTTGTAGCCTTCTTTGGTGTCAGTTTTGACTTGTGTAACTGTGCAGGGACCTGCGTGGACAACGGTTACAGGAACAACGTTGCCATCCGAATCGAATACTTGGGTCATCCCAAGTTTTGTGCCGAGAATTCCGACAGTCATTAAAATTAGCTCCGCTTGCTTGTGGCTGCAAATTAGATATTTCTATTGCAGATTTTGGACAGGCTCAAAAGAGATCGGTTTCGATCTTTGGTAAGGATTATTAGTTTTGAAGGCTGTTTAACGGACTTCGAGACGGCTTACAAAAGATGTCTAGCCAAAATGCTAGACGTGAGAAACTCAATCTCTTGGGTTGGTTGTTACAGGTTAAAGATGTTTGATTTTCTTTAGGTCGCTATACCGTTGCGTGACTCAGACTTAAGAACTCAAGCACTCGGCTTGTTTTGCTTAGTTTCTGTTTTTGGTCACGGTCATCAATCATAACCCTATGTAAGATCTTTTGTCTATAGTTTTTTAAAAAAATATTAAACTCAAACAAATTACCCTTCAAATACTTTATTCCCAAAACCTCAGATTGATCAACTTTTTATGGCTTAGTTTAAGATTTGGTTTACGGTTTACAAGTGATTGAGGCTGATTTTATAGATTTTCGGGACTTTTAAATCACCATTTTCAACACTTTTTAAAACTTCGGTTATTCCTTCCTTTCCATTTACTTGCACAGTTCGCAATATAAGCAAACTCTCTTCTAACAAGCTTTCCACATTAATGGATTGATAATCAGGAAGATATGCTGGCAGTCGGCTAGTACCTTCACCTAAGAGAATCGCGGCTCCATGCCAATTTAAACTTTTTAGGTGATATAGCCCAACGGCAATTTGTAAAAGCCCTTGATAAAAAGCGCGATCGCATTGCCATGCGTTATGCCAAATTTCTTCAATCGCATCATGACAGGCATAATAATCTCCATTATTAAATAGGGCAATCGCATCTTCAAATTCTGGAGCAAATTCTGGATCATCCATTAGCTAATGCATTGGCGATCGCCTGTTTTTGTTCGGAGTCGTATCCCCATTTTTTCAGAAAAGCTGAATATTCTCCAGTATTGGTAATTGCAGAATTTTGCATCTGTACAGAAATTTCGCGAACTTCAGTAAGATTGACTTTCTCAATTAAAAGTGAAGTCCGTCTAGCCACGCGATCGGAACCTTGGGCTGATTCTTTATTTCCTGCGTGGCGATGGAAAATAGCCATTGCGGTAGACATGGCTAGATTTTTGACAAGCAGTTCTGCGATCGCATTTGGAGTAGATTGCAATGCTCTAATGACAGCGGAGCTAGGAAAATCAGCAAGTTGCCATTCACCAGTCAGGAAACACACAAAGAATCCTCGCGCTCCATTTGAGGTTTGCACGAGTGCGCAGATTTCTGATTCTAGTTGTGAGTCATCTAAGTCTTTACGCAAAAGTAAAGCTTCTGTATAGGCGATCGCCTCTTCAAAGGTCATATGTTTTAGGGATTGTTCTTATAGCAGTTTCTGAGGTTTAGTAGAGTGAACCCAGAAAGCTGTGGCGCACGCGCAGCGTGCGCCACAGCTTTCTGGGTTTTGTGTTTGATTAAATGTGATCTAAACAATGATTAGGTAAAAATGCTGTCCAGCCATTATCCAACTTCACACGACAGCTTACGCTGATAACCTGCTCAACGACACCTTTATGATTGGCGTATTGTTGACGGTTTGCATTTACACAGACCCGATCACCGACTTTAAAAGTTTGACTTAGAGATTTGTTATCCGTACCCGCATCTTGTTTTTTGTCATTGATGTTAGGAATTGCGGCTTTTTTGAGAGTTGGGGCAGAGTGAAAGGTTAGCGAAGCGGCTTGCTGTCCATTTACTTGATAGTTGTAGCCGCGTCCTTGGATAAGCTGCAAACTGCCGATCTGAACATTCGCTAAATACTGCACAAAGCGATCAACGGATATTTCCATTGTTTCGGCAAGGTCTTCAAACATGACAGGATAACTCCAGTAATTTTCACCCACTTGCAAGTCAGCTAGCTCTTTCCATACATCAAATAGTTTTTGTCCAAATTGTGAAACTAGATCATCGACGCGATCGCTATTTGACCTAGAAACAGAATTTACGGACTTACTGCTAGATGTCAAGATTTCAAGTGTTTTGAGCAAGTTCTCAGCAATGCGATCGCTTGATTCGGTTCTTGCTCGAAGATACTCGAGAATCTGTTCAAACAAAGATTCACTAACATTAACAGTCATAAAACTACCCGCATTAATCGCCTTTAATAACCTATCGGAAAACTGTTTTTTGGCACTTTGAGTATTGAGGGAACTCAACTTTTAGACTTTTTTGAATATCCTCTAAGTTAACATCAATAAGCTAATACCGAAAATGTTTAAAATCAAAATCCAATAAATAAAGCCACAATGCTTTCCATGAAAGCAATTTTAGGATTTGCAGTACTCCAAAACCGAAGAAAAAGTGGGACGGCGCAGAGCGTCGCCTCACTTTTTCTTCGGTTTTGAGGTGTCTTAGTAGCATGTGGTCACAACTATAATTACCGCAATAGGTGAAAATTACATCTAATGGTGACAATAGTATGGTATATTCTCGACTAAATTTTTATGGTCTACGGTACTGTCGCCTATGCAAGCCAATCCAGTCTTTAAACCTACAACTTCTCAATCTGGTTATCAGACATCTCAATCTGGTTATCAAGCCTCAGTACCTGTAACTGTGTATCGAGAACTTGCTGCGGAGTTGCAATCTGCTCAAGCAAAGTTATCTTTTTTTCAGTTGCAAAATGAGCAACTAACTAAGCAAAACCAAATGCTTCTGCAAGAGTTTGAGGCGATCGCGCAATCCACAGATCGCGTACAGACAATTCTCACCCAGTCTAATTTGCCAGATTCAAAGTTAACCGATGTTTTAGCAGGTATCCGTGCTTCTTCACAAGTTAATCCTGCACCATCAAGAGGCAATCCTCAGCCTCAAGGTCGTCCTCCTGTTTCTCAACCTCGTCCTGTAGATAAGCCGCCAACACAGGCTAGTCCTCGCAAAGTTGCCGTGCAGCAGACAACAAATGCCATCCAAGAAGCAATTTCTAGAGCGAGACAACTCGCCACTGATGCTGCTCCTCAGTCTAGTAGCGAACCAATGGCTAGCGAAGCGCTATATTACGATAGTTCTTTTGCCGCCCTTGAAGAGCCTGCTCCCGCACCGACAAAAAGAACCAAAGTATTACCTAAGTTAGAGATTCGTGAAGAAATATCTTCTCGCCCTCTTCGCACTGGGGCTATGGAGCAGACTAGTGAATCGACGGGTTTGAGTGGTTGGGTATTAACCGTGACCATTGTGGCGATTGTACTGACTTCCTTTGGGGCAGGCTATTTGCTGATGCGCCCATTTGTAAAGTAAAAAACATCAATTGAAGACGGCGCAAAACGTCGTCTTTAATTGATGTTAAAAGCGGTGCTTTGCGCCGCCTTTGCTTTTTAATGGGCAATATGTATAAAATTAAGTGATGGATAGACGTAAGCTTTTAGTTTTAGGTGGGGCGGCGATCGCCTCGATTGGGGGATGTCAGTTCGCAAATCCTTTTGATCAACGCGATCGCTTAAGGATCGCGGGTTTGTTAGGAGCCATACCCAGTAAAGTCATTAATCAGTTTGAAGCAGCATCCCAAACAAAAGTCGAATTTAAAGCAGAAAACTTACCATCAAAACTTTGGCAAGAACTGCAAAATTCTCCCAATATCGTCAGGGACAAAGTACCGCATATCATGAGTATCGGTGATAGTTGGTTAGATCAGGCGATCGCACAATCTTTAATCCAGCCAATCTCTCCAAATTTGCTGGAAAAAATCCCGAAATGGCAAAAACTTTCTCCCCTCTGGCAACAGAGTGTTACGCGAAATAATCAGGTATGGGGGATTCCTTATCGGTGGGGAGCTACGGCGATCGCCTATCGCAGCGACAAATTAAAATTTGATATTACGCAATGGGCTGACCTATGGCGACCAGAGCTAGCGCAAAAATTGTCATTGCCAGACGATGCACGAGAAGTGATTGGTCTAGTTTTAAAAAAAATGGGGCAATCATATCAACCAGAAAATTTAGTCGCAGGTCAAGATGTTTTTGTCAAACTTACCAAAGAGCTTAAAAGCCTTAACTCTCAAGCTTTAACCTATTCTTCTGATAGCTATTTGCAGGCTCTATTAGCAGATGACACGCTGGCGGCGGTAGGCTGGACGAGTGATATGTACAAAGCTCAAAAACAAAACCCAAAACTCAAAGTAGTAATTCCTCAAGATGGGACGGCTCTCTGGAGCGATATTTGGGTAATACCTAATGGTGAAGTTGCGATCGCAACAGCAGAATGGATGAATTTTTACCTGACACCTGCGATCGCCGCTCAAATTACATCTTTAACAGATGCGGTTAGTCCATCAAGTGAGTTAGATCAAGTTCCTGCTAGTGTCAAAGCCGATCCAATTAAATTTTTCTCGCAGGATATCTTTGCCAAGAGTGAATTTATTTCGCCTTTGTCAGCATCTACGCTTACACAATATAAAGATCTCTGGACAAAAATGCGATCGGGGACGCTGTAATAGTCTGTCTACTTATCCATTGTCATGGATTGTATGGGTAGTGGTTATAGTCACTACGTTTACGCCATTCCATTTCATTATTGATAACTTTATGTAGACATTCTTCAACGATAAATGGAGCATTGCGCCAATTAATATCATCGCGTTGCAAGATCCAACTTACTTGATCCAGTGAGGCTTCTAGCTCTGCTTCAAAACGCGCTAAAGGTAACGGGACTTTTTCTAAATTTGGAGCCTCTACACAAACTGCGATCGCTTCTTTTAGAGCAGCCACAACCTCTTTACCATAAACTTCTCGCGCCCTCAGTCTTAGAGCTTTATAGCCTTTCTCTGATGTGGCATACATTGGAGGCAGTCGATTTAATACATAGGCAGTTGCTTCACCTAGATCTACTGTTTCTGCGATCGCAGGATGTAATTTCTGAATTTGATGATAGGCAAGCGACAGTACTAACTTTTCTAATACATTACTAAATTGATAATTGACATCCACCATGTAAGTTTGGAAGTCTCTGGCTTTCTGTACATCTTGACTCGAATTTATGGAGGTTTTAACTTGTCTACCTTTCCAAGAAATTTCAGGTGGCTTGCCAAAGGCAGTGTCATCTCGTCCAGCAATTGCTTCGCGTCTACCCGTAACTATATAGGTATTACTCACCGCACTTTTGAGCTTAACTGTCATCAATGCATTCTCTAGAGCCGTAGGGATATCTTTCCAAGAGGCTTTTTCAGCACCTAAAAGTTGTTGGAGTGCGGCAAGCGATCGCGCATGACTTTCGACCTCTTGTGAAGGAAGAGGTCGAACATCTCGAAGTGCGTCAGGCTTGACACTAACTAACGCTCTACGCACTGCGGATTCTATTTGCGATCGCATTTCCGTTGCAGCCTTTTTGCGTTGTTTTAGCCACCCTATTTTTGATGTGGCATACATTGGAGGTAGTCGGTTTAGTGCATAAGCCGCAATTTCACTTAAGTTAATCTGACCTCGACGGTATTCTGGTAAATGAGAAATTTGCAAATCAATTTCTGCAATTACCATTTCCTCTATTGTATTTTTGCAGCTTTGCATATCAAGCCGTCCCCACCTAATATGAAATTGAAGTGTTTATAAAATCAAGAAACATCGTTTTAAATTAAATCGCAAATTTTTTAGTAATTGTAGAGAATTTAAAATTATTTAAGATATTATACAACCACCATAATATTTTTTAAAAAGTTAAATTTGCGGAGAAGCAATGTTCTACTCCCATCAAAACCAAGAATTAGGATTGCGGCGCTTTGCGCCGCAATCCTAATTCTTGGTTTTGACTGCTTTTTTACTACGATCAATGCGGTATAACCACATTACCAGAGCTAACACGCCAATTTGCAGAGCTAAGTTTCCTAAGTTGGATTCTAGTTCACCCTTTCCCGCGATTAATCTAGTAAAAAAGATAACTGCGCCAATAAATCCCGATCCAGCAAAAGCAATGTAAATAAATATGCGGAGTCCTCTATAGGGAGCTTTGGCTTCATTCCGCAGTCGTTGATACTGCTCAGGATTTAGTTTAGACACGATTTTTTATTTGGTAAAAATTTAGTTAAATAAAGGTAGTGCGAAACACTATCTTTATTTAGCCTTCATTGCTGTGCGATCGCAAAGCCAAATAGTATTGCCAGTAATCAATCGCGAAGGATATTGATTAACATCACCATTAGGAGCTAAAACTGCCTTAAGAGCTTTTGCTTTGGCAGCACCTTCAATCATGAACATAATTTCTTTAGCTTGATTAATCAAAGGAACAGTCATCGTGATTCGAGGCTGTCCATCTTTGTCACCGACAGTCACAAGGCGATCATTAACTTTGAGAGCCTTGGTATGCGGAAATAACGAAGCCGTATGTCCATCATCGCCCATTCCCATCAAAATCAGATCAAATTGAGGAATTTCACCTTTTGCAATACCAAAAAATTCTTGAATATGCTGTTCGTATTCCGATGCTGCGATCGCAGGATCATCGGCAGCAGTTGGAATTGCATGAATATTTGACTCAGGAATTGATACGTGATTGAGCCACGTTTGGCGAGTCATGCCTTCATTGCTCTGAGGATCATTAACAGGCACATAGCGCTCATCTCCCCAAAAAACATGTACCTTTGACCAGTCCCATTCTTTTTTTGCTAAAAGTTCATATAAAACACGAGGTGAACTCCCACCTGTGGCAACAATGGTAAATCTTTCACCTTTTGCGATCGCCTGATCATAGGCAAGTTGACACAACAATAATGCTCTTGTCGCAATCTCAGTCATATCATTCCAAATTTCTACTTGTCTAGCCATAAAAAATACCTCTGTTTAGAAATAAAGCGCGAAACCAATCTAATCGTGTACAGCGCCTTGCGCTGTAATAGGCTGTATTTTGTATATTTATTTAGTCAATACCTGATCAATCAATCTTAAGAAAGGTGTCTTTTATTTCATTTTGTGTGATTTTTAACAGTACTAACTAGTAGATGTATTAATCTATTAAATGTTAGAACAATATTAAGATTAAGGTAAATGTCCATGACACCTGCTATCATCCGCCTCTTTTGGGACTCAGTTAGCCAAGCACAGCCAAATCTGCTCTTAAACCTTGATGATGATGGACTCATGAGTTGGTTAGTTGACCAAGTTCAACAGCGCTCATCACTTGACTCTCACCAACAAAACGATCTAAGTGACTACATTAGCAACCGCCTGCCCTTAATTCGGGAAATGGCATATGACAGCTAACTCTCTTCAAAGCGTTGTTTTTTGACTTTGTTTTATTTTTAGATTTTATTTAGATTTTTATTTGAATATATTGTTGGAATTGATCACATGTCAAGTATTACATCTTGATCGGTGAAGGGAAAATTTATTGAAGGGAAAATTTATAAATATGGGGGGGAGCTAAAGGGGAATCAAGGTTTCTGACGATGCCCTGCTCCAAAATGTTAAGATACTTGCCTGAGCTTTGCGATCGCAAATTTCATTGCTCTACAAAATATTCACAGTTATTTCTAGCGATTATTTCTAGCATATGGCATCTGCAAGAATTATTGACCTACTGCGTAGTGGTCAGATTAATGACTCATATATTGTCCGTGGCTGGGTACGCACAAAACGAGAAGGTAAGGGAATAGCCTTCTTGGAGCTTAATGATGGTTCATCGCTACAAGGGTTACAGATCGTTTTACCACAGACGATTGATGACTATGAAACGCTAACTAAGCAAATAACTACAGGCACATCGATTGAGGTGTCTGGGCTTCTAGTTGAGTCAATGGGAAAAGGGCAAAGGGTAGAAATGCAAGCGACTGCGATCGCAGTTTTTGGTACAGCCGACCCTGAAACCTACCCTTTGCAGAAAAAACGTCACTCGATTGAATTTCTCCGCAC
>CASBRC010000006.1 GCA_949128015.1 Synechococcales cyanobacterium PMM_0003 | reverse complement strand
GCGCCGCCTCTACTTTTTGGGTTTTGGTTTGTCTTAATACAAGTGGCGATAGCTATAACTACTTTCAAGGTTTGCACCGCCTACAGTGATACAAACCTTGAAATTAGTTTTTTGATAGGAGTTGGTAGATTTTTTGCTAAATAGGTTGACAAAACCCTATCACCCTCTGTTATATTAAGTACCGCACAAACAAAGCAACTTGTAAAACGCGCCAGAAAAATAATGGGGTGTCGCCAAGTGGTAAGGCATCTGGTTTTGGTCCAGACATTCCGAGGTTCGAATCCTTGCACCCCAGTCATAATCGCGGATTAAACGGATTATTTGATTTCACTGAAATACAAACCAAAAAAGGAGCGCGATGCGCTCCTTTTTTGGTATTTAAATTGGTATTTAAATCTGTGTCATCTTTTAATCCATTTAATCCGTGATTCAGAATTTTTTATCAGCCAGCAAAATTATCTTTCTGCCCACGAATTCTGGCAAATACGCGATCGGGAATCTCAATTCCCGCCGATCGCTGAATTGCAGGATAATCCCATCGCATAAAAGGATTAGTCCGCTTTTCTAGTCCAATCGTCGTTGGTACAGTCGCTTCGCCTCTTTGACGCATTGCGGTTGCTGTTACCATCCGTTCTTGCAAGTCATGGTTATCGCCATCGACGGTTAATGCAAATTTGAGATTGCCTAGCGTATACTCGTGGGCGCACCAGACACGGGTATCGTCAGGCAGTTGGCGCAATTGATCTAGTGATCTAAGCATTTCCGCAGGAGTCCCTTCAAACAGCCTGCCGCAGCCTCCAGCAAACAAAGTGTCACCACAGAATAATTCGCCGCCTTCGCTGCCACTTGGCGCAAAGTAATAGGCAATATGCGCGTAAGTATGACCAGGTACAAAAAATACTTTCGCTTCCCGATCGCCAAAAGTAACCCGATCGCCACCTTTTAAAAAAACTTGCTGATGGGGAATGCGATCGCGATCTTTTTCGCCGCCATAGATGATCGCATCAGGAAATTTTTTGAGCAACTCTGAGTTTCCACCGATATGATCGCTGTGGTGATGCGTATTAAAAATCGCAACTAAGTTTGCGCCTAATTCTTCTATTTTTTCTAATACGGGCTTTGCGATCGCAGGATCAACGACTGCCGCAATATTTTTAACTGGATCATGTAAAACAAAAATGTAGTTGTCGCTTAAAACGGCTAGACGGTAAATATTCATAAAATTGTTAATTGATGAGTTTATAAAGCATAAGCAGCACTGCTTCGCAGTGCTGCTTATACCTATTTGGACTGTAATAGTGCGATCGCCGCTTCTAAACGGGACGAATAGTTCTTGGCAAATTCTTCAAACCATAAGCCTTCACCACAGAGCGGATCGATTTTTTTGAGCCATTCGGTGGCTAATTTTGCGATCGCTTTTTGATCTCTCGTATTTTGCTGATTAGCAACCTGCTGTAAATCGCGATCGATCTCAGGAGAAGCATTATTAGTGATAACTTCGGGAGTTACCTGCGTAGAGTGATCAGTCGCATAAGTATTGGAGTTGCTACGCAAATCATTTAACAAACTGTCCAGCGAATTAGGTGCTTTTGCGATCGGTGGATTGCTAGATTGGCTTGATTGATTTGGCAAATTCTCAGCAACCTGCTCATCCTTATGCTGCTTACTAGCATTTGGATTTTTATACTTACCCTGAATATCTGAAAGTATGGACTCAAGAGATTCCATTTGATTTATCTATCTATTAATTTGGTGTGTAAGGAATCCAGAGATATTTTTTAAAGGGCTGCGAAGTAGCACTTTAAAAAATATCTCTGGGTTTTATGACAGCGCCAAGCGCTGTCACCTAGTCATTAATTGCACTCAATAACACTTCTGAAAGTGTCATATCTTCCATATCGCTGAGTGTAATCGTATCCACGATGTCAAAATTCGCACCTATACTTTGCAGCTTATCATCTAGAGCTTTGAGAAAATCAGTAGCACTAGCATCAGAACCAACTTGGATAAAAGAAATAGCTAACTCTGCATCAGAATCCATGCGACGGGTTGCCTCGATAATCACTTCAAACACAGAGCGGCGATCATCAGGTTCTCCATCAGTAATGATCAAGATTGTTTCTCCACCTTTAGCTTGTCCAGCCTTTTTGCGCTGAAAAAACTGATTGATCGCATCTTGTAAAACTGCGGTCAAATTAGTGCCACCCATCGGCTCATTTTCTTGAAAAATCTGTTCAACTTTTACGGCGGAAACATCGTCATATCGCTTAAACTTTCCTGAAAATAAATACACCGTAATCCCATCTGGATCTAACTGGTCGCATTTACGCGCAAGGGCAAGTGTCGATTCTTTGACAGTTTCCCAACGACTTTTAGTAGTGCCTCTGTCAGTGTTTGACATGCTTCCACTTTTGTCGATGATTAGGGTATAGTCGCGTTTGTCTAGCATATACAACTCCTTTGTAAGATTTTGAACTATTTAGATTATATAGCTATCCTCACTTGTATTAAGACAGTTTAAAAGCCAAAAAGCTATGGCGCACGCGCAGCATGCGCCACAGCTTTTTGGCTTTTGTTACACCTATTTACTGGAGATCGCTATTTCAAAATTTGATCGTCTGTGGAGAAATCAATATCAGCGTGTTGGCGATTGGAAGGAATATAGTCATGTTCAAAAGATGTTCTCAAACCAGAAACTAGATCGTATTTAGGATTCCAGTTTAAATCCTGCTGGGCTTTAGTGACTGAAGCAAAGAAATGCTGCAAGCGAAATGGGAAAGCCTTCTTTTTTCCAAAGTCAAAATCTTTGGGATTGTAATAGACAAAATTGAGTTGGTTGGGATCTTTGCCTGCGGCGATCGCACATTGCTTGGCGAGTCCGATAAAGGTCACATAGCGAGTATCAGAAACATTATAAATTTCACCGATCGCATTTTGATTGCCCAAGACTGCTGCCATCGCACTGGCAAGATCCTCAACATGTCCGAGTTGGGTAATAAACTTGCCATTTCCGGGGATCGGAATTGGACGATCGCGCACAATCCGATCAAAGAACCAAGCTTCCACATCGTTATAGTTTTGTGGTCCATAGATATAAGTAGGACGAATGGAAGTATAGGGCAATCTATTGCTAGCACGTACTTGTTGTAAATAGGCTTCGGTGTCTAGCTTGCCCTTATGTCGGCTTTTGGGATCGGTGGCATCAGACTCGTGGTAGGGCAAAATATCGCTATCGAGATATACACCAGCCGAACTCATATATACAAAATGCTGAATGCGATCGCGAAAAATTTCGACTAGGGGCTGAGTGTCGCTCAGTTCACGACCATTGTTATCAAAAATCGCATCAAAGGACTCGCCACTGAGTTTGTCTCGCAATTGCTGTGCATCGGTGCGATCGCCAATAATTGTCCGCAATCCTGTCACAGGTGATGGCTTTTTGCCGCGATTAAATAAAGTTACCTCATGTCCCTGTGATACCAATAATTTGACTAGCGACACACCGATAAACCTTGTGCCGCCCATTACTAAAATTTTCATTTTTTAACTAATTTTGATCGCATTTACCAAATTCAGAATATAACGCTATGACGCTAGTATTAAATGGTGCTTTTTGTACTGTTAATTTAGACCAGTAATAGGAATTATGCGGCGACTGATCGGAATTTTGGTGATTGGGCTGTTGAGCTTTGGCTTTGCGATCGCAGTAGGCGCTCAGAACTTTGTGCCACCTTTGCAATTGCATCTGACCTATCCACCTTTACAACATACCACCAGCAGAGAGCGTCTATTTTTTATTGGCACTGCGCCCAAAGATGGCAATGTCAGCATTAATGGCAAACCAATATCGCGTAGTGACGCTGGACATTTTGCACCGAGTTTGCCTTTGGTCTTGGGTGAAAATAATTTTGAGATTAAGTACGTTAGTAGTGCAGGCGATCGCAATAGTGAGCGGCTAATTAATGTCAAAGTCTTACGCGAGTCGCGGATCACGTTACCACCCCAAAATCTAGGATTTATCGAAAAATCACTATTTCCTACTGTCGATATTGCCCGACAGCCCAATGAAAGAATCTGCTTCGATGCAATCGCCACGCCTAATGCAACAGTTTTAGTGAGACTAGGCGATCGCGAAGTTCCACTTTTACCACGCCGCCGCAATATCCAATTACCGCCAAATTCTTCAGTCCTTACAGGTAATAACGAAGCCACGGTCGAATCACCCTCAGGCTATTATCGAGGCTGCACTACCTTTGAAATTGCTAGTAAACTCGGTCAGCCTGAATACGAGATTCGCTTAGGCGATCGCATTGCTAAGCAAAAAGCCACAGGTAAAGTAGAGATTCTCTCGCCCAAAAATATCCAAGTCGCGGAAATAACTGCGATCGCCGCCGATGCTAGAACTGGTGCAAGTACTGACTTCTCTAGGATTACGCCTTTACCTCAAGGAACCAAAGCCGTGATTACAGGGAAGCAAGGTGATTGGCTGCGGCTTGACTATGGGGGCTGGGTGAGAAAAAGCATGACGAAACTCGAAGAAGTAGAAGTATCACCACGCTCAATTGTCCGTAGTATTAATACCAAGCAAGTTGTTAATAAAAATCAAAATAATATTTGGACAGAAGTAACAATTCCGCTAGAAGTGGCAGTACCGATCGCAATTACCCAACGCGACCGCCTATTTACGCTCACTCTCTATAACGTGTCTGCTCAAACTGACACAATTTCTATCGATCCAAACTCGATTATTAATAAGATAGATTGGGTTCAAACTGAACCAGACAAAGTTACCTATACAATTAGCCTCAAACCCAAACAGCAATGGGGCTATAAAGTTCGCTATCAAGGTACAAACCTGATTTTATCCCTCAAGCATCCGCCGCTTTTAGCTTCAGATTCTCCAGAAAATCCTCAACCTCTTCAAGGAGTGAAAATCCTCTTAGATGCAGGACATGGAAGTAATCAAGACTTAGGAGCGAGAGGACCAACGGGCTATCCTGAAAAAGATGTCACCCTGATCACATCAAAACTATTGCAAACTGAATTACAAAATCTTGGTGCAAAGGTGCTGATGACCCGTACCGATGATTCTGATGTTCTTTTAGAGCCAAGGGTCAATAAAATCAATCAAGAAGAACCAACATTAGCGATTAGCATTCATTACAACGCCTTGCCTGATGATGGCGACGCAATTAATACGTCAGGGGTTGGGGCTTTTTGGTACAATCCACAAGCCGAGGATTTTGCTAAGTTTATTAATACCTATGTTTCTAAAAAGCTGAATCGCCGTGATTATGGAGTTTTCTGGAACAATCTAGCGTTGGCTCGTCCAACAACTGCTCCATCAGTACTTTTAGAATTAGGTTTTATGATTAATCCTGTCGAGTTTGAATGGATTATCGATCCGCAACAACAAAAGTTGCTTGCCAAGACCCTTGCCGATGGCGTTACTGAATGGATTCTGAATGCTGCTAAGTGATCCTAACGAATTTTGGGCTATCTTCCATTTTGGCGATCTGATCAATGCCTATATTCCACTTTTAGCGTGGACGGGTTTTGGCTTACTAGCTTCCCGATTTGCTCCGATTAATGCCTCCAAATTCATGGGGATAACTCTTTACTGGGTGGGAGTTCCATTGCAATTATTTGTCCTTGCTAGACATACCCAGTTTTCGGATACACCCTATATTCCCTATGTTGCGATCGCAACGCTCATTCTTAGTTGGTTATTAGCCTTAATCGGTTGGCAGTTCGCCAAAAAGGAAAATAGCGATCGCACTAGTTTGGGTAGCTTTATTTTGGCGACCATGCTCGGTAACACAGGATTTGTGGGCTTGACGCTGACAACTTCGCTAGCTAGTTCCACCTATGCTGATTGGGCAGTTTTGTACAGCATCGCCAGTAATGTTGCAGGTAATTACGGAATTGCTGTTTTTATTGCTAGTTACTTTGGTAAGAGTGATGTGAAGCCGACTTGGTGGAAACTATTGTTTGATGTGGCGACAGTACCAAGTCTATGGGCTTTTGCGATCGGTTGGTACACTCGCCCTATCGGTCTTCCTGCTGTGATCGAGTCGGGGCTAGATATGGGGATATGGGTAACGATCGCCTTTGCTTTGTCATTGGTGGGATTACGATTAGGCAAAATCGAGAAATGGGACAGCCTAAAACCTGCGGCGATCGCTGCTTTTTTAAGAGTGGGGATTGTGCCTTTAGCGATCGGGCTTGCGGCAACTGCCTTCGGACTCAGAGATGATCCGCGTTTGATTTTGACCTTAATGTCTGGAACACCTACAGGTTTGTCAGTGCTAGTTCTTGCTGAAGTCTATAACCTCGATCGCGATTTATTAATCAGCACGGTCGCCTTCTCTTTCATCGGTTTAATTTTCATGCTGCCGATCTGGATTGTCTTTTTTGGCTAATTACAGCGCTTTGCGCTGCCATAAAACCCAGAGAGATTTTTGAAAGTGCCGCGAAGCGGCACTTTCAAAAATCTCTCCGTACCCTTATAAATCCAAAGAGATATGGCGCACGCGGAGCGTGCGCCATATCTCTTTGGGTTTCAATAACTACTAGCCGTTTTGCGGTAGTGAATTGCAGTTAAGCCGTTAGATTGAAGTAGCTTGCCATTCTCAACGATCGCATAGAGCATCCAGTGATCGCCACATTCCATGCGTTGAGAAACTCGGCATTCTAAATATGCTAGCCCATCAGGCAAAATTACCCCACCTTCAGCCGACTCCACTTGTATATCCGTAAACCGATCTTCACCAGGTGCAAACTTCTTCATAAAGTGCTTGCGAAGTTGCTTACCTTGCTCAAGGATATTTAAGACGAAGCGATCGCCTTCATATAAATAGGACTCGATTGCGCGATCTTTGGCAACTGCGATCGTTAAACCTGGTGGATTAAAAGTTGCTTGAGCCACCCACGAAGCCAGCATCGCCGTGGAGATTTCGCCACGCTGTATTGTCAATACGCATAGAGATCCGACAATCCTACCTACGGCTTGCTCAACGGTGCTACCGGGATTGAGCGTTGTGCGAACTTTTTTGGACTGTTTCAGGGTTTGGGCAAAATCAGTACCTGTCTCTTCACAAACCTGTAATGTCGCTTCGGTAGGTGTAAATTTAATCCGAATTGGCTCAAAAGCAAGAGTATAGCCCGCATCCTTGAGTTTTCCAGAAATAATATCCACCGCTTCTCCGCTCCAGCCATAAGAGCCAAATACACCCGCCTGATAGCTTTTAGTCGCCGTCGATAAGACAATGCCCAAAGCTGTTTGTACTTGGGTGGGTAAATGTCCTGCCAGAGTTGGCGAACCAATCAAAAAGCCTGATGATTTTTCGATCGCAGTTTTGATTTCTTCAGGTTCAGCACTTTCGCAATTAATCAACTCGACCGCAACACCTGCTTTGGTGATTCCTCTGGCTAAAGCATTGGCGATCGTGGTCGTATTGCCATAAGCCGATGCGAACAGTAATGCTACAGAAATATTTTGCTGTTTCTGAGCTTCGCTCCATTGACGATAGAGATTAATCAGTTCATGCAAGCCATATTTCACCATTGGCCCATGTCCAGGTGCGTAAAATACCGCAGGAAAATCCGTTAACTTATCAAGTGCTGCCTCAACTTGACGAACTTGATTTGCCATGGTGCTATCAAAATAATAGCGGCGATCGCCTAATAAGTGGCTCCAACCCTCGTCAAACACCTGATCGCCGCAAATATGCGCCCCAAAGAATTTATCAGTATATAAGATCTGAGTTTTAGAGTCGTAAGTACAAAGCTCGTCAGGATGGCGCGGTGTAGAAGTGGGAATAAATTTGAGAATATGACCTTTACCCAGATCAAGCGTCTCTTCTCCTCTCACAACCTGAATTTTAATGTTTTCTAAGCTTTGACGTAAGGCGATCGCACCTGCATTAGTACAAATAAAAGTAATGCGATTATTTATTTTTAGTAAAGCTTTGAGGGTATCGATACGGTTCTGGTTGACATGTCCGAGGATTACATAATTGATATCGAGAATGTTAATGCGCGATCGCAGTTCATCGAGATAAATCTCGGTGAATGTCCCACCAGGAGGATCGATCAGTGCTGGCAAAGTCCCTTGAATTAAAAAAGAGTTGGCAGTCGTGCCTTTTTCAAGTGCATATTCAATTTCAAATCGCAGGCGATTCCAACTTCGCGATCGCAATGCGAAGGTTTCTGCGGCAATATAGATTGCTTGTACATCGCGGGGCTTAGTGTTAGTCACGATTACTGTCTCCAAACTATTAAGCTAACGACCTTGCTATAAACAAATTTCGCTTACTTAATCATAGCGATTAATTGATCGTAGACATTGAGAAATAACATAGAGAGTATTTTTAGTGGCGCGGCTTCGCCGCGCCACTAAAAATACTCTCTATGTTCCCATACGGCGTAGCCATCGGTAATGCGATCGCAAACCAGCCCAGAACGAACTGTGTTGGTTATATCTCACCCCAAATTCTTGACAAGTTTCCTCAACGACTCTAGAGATTTCGGGATAATTAACATGACAGATATTTGGGAATAGATGATGCTCGACTTGAAAATTAAGCCCACCAAGTAACCACGTCACATAAGAATTATTGCGCGAGAAATTTACAGTTGTTTCGATCTGATGAATCGCCCAATCATTTTCAATGATGTTTGCTTCTGCAACTGGAAGTGGGAACTCTGCTTCTTCGACTACATGTGCTAATTGGAATACGACACTGAGCATAATTCCTAAAGTCACAGCGACTAATCCATAGCTGGCTAAGACTTGCCACAATGAATGGAATAATAAAGGAATTACAAAGGCGATTGTAAAAAAGACTAACTTTCCACCGAAAAAGATGGCGAGATTGCTATGTTTAGGGCGTGGATAATTGCGATCGCCAATTTTGCCCATGATGAGGCAATAAAAATCATCATAAAAATGCCACTTAATCGCCAATAAACCGTACAAAAGCCAAAGATAATAATGCTGCCAACGATGAAAGTTCAGTCGTTGATGTGAAGGAGAAAGCCGCCCAAAAATACCAACTTCCAAATCCATATCGTAGCCAGCAATATTCGCGTAAGTATGATGCAAAACATCATGTTTCCAATGCCAAACATAAGAACTTGCACCAATCAAATCTAAACTCATCGACATGAGCTTATTGACCCATGAAATGCTGGAATATGCATGATGTGAGCCATCATGCTGAATACTAAACCCGATTGCTGCGGTGACAATGCCGAGCAAAATGCAAAGAGGAACTACTTGCCACCATGTTTCAGCAAAGAAAACTAATAAAGAATATATTCCAAAAAAGCTAAGCAGCAAGATCGCCGTCTTAACGTACATTTGCGGACAATCCCGTTCCTTGAGATCACTATTCTCGAAAAGTTCGTCAACCCGTCGTCTCAGTTCAGCCTGAAAGCCACTATTTTTTGCAAATTTTAGTTTTTTGGCTGTTTCTTTTTCTTGACTATTCATAAGCTGTTGAGATTTATTTTGCTCTTGCATCTTTTACCCTTTCCAATCAATATCGTATTTATAATTTTTCACTTATACTAATTTTCTAAAGTGCCACGAAAATTTAGAAAATCACAGTTTAAACTCAAACTTATGGCTTAATCGGTAAAAAATTGTTTTTTTTAAGAGTTCAAATATTTTTAGTAAGCGATCGCACCATATTTTTGATGGTACAACATGATTCACTTGAATATCCCCCTAAGCAATCTTCTTTCCGCACTCATAAACCTTCATTATCAGAAATGTATAGATATATATTTTTAAGATTTTGCATTAACATCGGCGCATTTTTGCTACTGGCACTAGGTTTGATCGTGATATTAGGATGGTATATCGGTTCTGCAAAGTTGATTCAGATCCTTCCTCAATTTGTGCCAATGCAGTTTAATACAGCTTTGGGATTTGGTTTTATCGCTCTAGCACTGATCGGTTTGACCAACAATCGCAGGAGATTTATAAAATATATCGGCATTGTATTAATTTTATTGGGAGGATCAACCCTCATTCAGCATATTTTTGGAGTGGACTTACATATTGATGAATTATTTATGAAGCATTATATTACGACCGCCACTTCTTCCCCAGGTCGCATGGCTCCAAATACTGCTTTAAACTTTTTGATCAGTGGTATAGCAATTCTCATCATGTCAACAAAAAAAATTAGGTTATCCCAACTTTTGGTCAGTAGTTTTTTGGGTGCGTTGATCATGGGACTAGCAAGTGTCGCCTTCTTAGGATATTTGTCTAATGTAGAGGCAGCTTATGGATGGGGCAATTTGACGAAGATGGCAATTCATACTTCGATTGGTTTTATGATTGCGGGGATAATGTTAATCCTAGAAGCAAGATATTTAAGTTGGAAAATCCAGCAAAAGATTCCTTCGGTAGTGATACCTCTTATTTTGAGTGTTTTAGGTTTTACAATTACTATTTGTCTTTGGCAAGCACTTTATTCGACTGAATTATATATCACAAATCAATATGGCATCAAAACGAGGAATTTTGTTGCAGCAGGGATTTTGATTTTTGGGGGATTATTTTCAACTGTTATTGCGATCGCAGTATGGTTTGCCATTCGATCACGCGAACAGTTACAGTCTCTGAAATTAGCCCAAGCAGAAATCTTGATTCTCAATCAACAATTAGAAAAAATGTCTTACTTTGATGGTTTGACGGAAATTCCTAATCGTCGTTCCTTTGATGAGACTATAGAAAAAGAATTAGCGCGAGCTTCCCGATATCAACATTCTATTGCTTTAATTTTATTTGATATCGATTACTTCAAAGCTTATAACGATCACTATGGTCACCAAATGGGTGATTATTCTTTGCAACAAGTTGCCCATGCCATCAATAATATGGCTCAGCGAGCAACTGATATAGCAGCTCGTTATGGTGGTGAAGAATTCGCTCTATTGCTACCTGATGCAACACTGCCTGATGCTGAAAAAATTACCAAAATGGCGTTACTTGCGATCGCAAATTTAAGTATCCCTCATGAGAAATCAAAGATTAGTTCTATTGTGACCATCAGTGCTGGTATTAGTGTTTGTGTCCCTTCTATTGATACAACAATTGAAGAATTAATTCTTCATGCCGACAAGGCTTTATATGAAGCAAAATCTAAAGGTAGAGGCTGCATCGTTGCGACAATGTTTTAGCCTTACTTTTACTTGTCCAGTTTCTTACCTCGGATAGAATAGTCTAATAATTCCATTGGATGCATGAGAAGCACATTTTTATTTTGCAATTCCAAATGCTTACGAATCTGAGTGATACAGCCCACATTTGCCGAGGCAATTAACTGAGCGCCAGTATCTGTCAGGTTTTCGACCTTCATTTCTCCCAGCTCATGACCAACTTCTGGCTGCAAAATGTTATAGATCCCAGCACTTCCGCAACACAGAGCCGCATCAATAGATTCTCTAAGTTGCACATTAGGGATTTGACGCAACAAACGGCGTGGTTCGAGGCTAATCTTTTGTCCATGCAGCATATGGCAAGCATCCTGATATGCGATCGCTAAAGGCTGATCTTGTAAGGGATAAAGTTTCGCCGTTAATCCGACCTGATCGAGAAACTCTTGGACATCCTTCACTTTTTGAGAGAAAAGTTTTGCTTTCTCTGCATAGATGGGATCGTCTTTGAGAATATGACCATACTCCTTCATTGTGTGTCCACAGCCTGAAGCGTTGACTACTACGGCATCAAGATTTAAGTCCGCAAATGCATCAATAGTTTGCTTCGCCAGTTCTAGCGTTTGGGCTTCTTGTCCTTGATGATGTGACAATGCACCGCAACAGCCTTGCAATTTGGGAACCACAACTTCACAGCCATTGGCAGTTAATACGCGCACCGTCGCATTGTTCACTTCTGGCAAAAATACACGCTGTACACAGCCCAACAGCATCCCGACTCGATAGCGCTTTTCGCCTTTTGCCGCGATCACTTCTGG
>CASBRC010000005.1 GCA_949128015.1 Synechococcales cyanobacterium PMM_0003 | reverse complement strand
TATAAAAGCCTAGTTTGGAACAAGTATTTTGAAAAGAATAATGATTCATATATTGCAGAGTTTTTAATAGGTTTGATAAGTTTGCTATGACGCATGCGGAGCGTGCGTCATAGCTTTTTATCAAACCTATTAAAAACTCTGCAATATATGAATCATTATTCTTTTCAAAATACTTGTTCCAAACTAGGCTTTTATACAATATTAGGCTTATCGTCTACTTGTGTGACTTTAGGCGCTTCGATAGGTATACATCTAGAAAATGCGATCGCAGCAGAAAATATTTACTTAACCTATAGTTCTTTAAAAATATCCTTAAAAGTTAGCTCTCTCGAAAATTTTGCTAAAGATGGCACGATTAGCAAAGATCTAGAATTCTACTTAAATCGAGTTACACCTGAGCAACGGGAAGAATTTCGGAAAGTACTATTACAACGGGCTGACATCAATCCAGTCCAATTATCGAGATTTTTTTATACTCAAATTGGCGCAGAAATTCTGACTAGAGTTGGTAACATCGTTAACCTTGAAAATAATGTAGCAGGTGGAGTTAATGGGAATCGAGGAATTAGATCCGCTCTCGTCAAAGCTGCCTTTACTCCAGAAGGACTAACTTTATTAAACTTTTTTAAACAGTTTCCAACTGATATCCAGTTTCAAGGCGAAACGTTATTAGAACTTTCTGAGGTAGTTGGTAAAGTTATCAAAGCGACCGAATTATTTACTAAAGAAATCAAGCAAATATCATTACAAGAAGCCGCATCTAATCCTCCTATAGATTTTGCAAAACTGCCAGATTTGCGACAAGCAGGAACATCAATGGTGCAGCCTAAGCAAACATGGGTGCTAAAAGATGTCAGTCGCGATCGCCAATTTTATGTTGATGTTTATAGACCACAAAAATGGCGATCGGGCAAAACTCCTGTGGCAATCTTCTCGCATGGATTGGCTTCTCGACCAGAAGATTACACCAAAACGGCAGAGCATCTAGCTTCCTACGGATATGTCGTCGTCATTCCCCAACATATCGGCAGTGATACCCAACAAACTCAAGCATTGTTAAAGGGATATTCTAGAGAAATTTTCGAGCCTAATGAATTTATTAATCGTCCTAAGGATATTAGCTATGCGATCGATGAACTCGAACGGCGCAACCAAATAGAATTTCAAGGAAATCTCAATTTAGAATCTGTCGGCGTAGTTGGATATTCTCTCGGTGGTTATACCGCATTAGCGGTGGCGGGTGCAGAAATTGATTTTGAGAACTTAGATAAAGACTGTCAGAAGCAATTTGGAGAACTCAATCCTTCGCTGCTATTGCAATGTCAGGCTTTGACCTTACCGCGCACAGATTACACATTCCGCGATCGCCGCGTTGGTGCTGTATTTGCTGGCAATTCAGTTGATAGTAGTATTTTTGGTCAGAAGGGATTAAGCAAGATTCAGATTCCTGTACTGATCGCTGGTGGCAATTACGATCCTGTAGCTCCTTTTGTTTTTGAACAGTTGCGTGTTTTTCCTTGGCTAACCACGCCTAACAAGTATTTAGTTTTAGGAGAAGGACAGGCTCATGTTGACTTCTCTCTGCTAGATGCGGGATTACAATCAACTATCGAATCCGTCGGCAATTTTACTTTACCCAGTCCAGATCTAATTGCGAACTATGCAAGTAGTCTTTTGGTAGGATTTTTAGGAACTTATATTGACACTGACAATCGCGAAACTTATCGTCCCTATCTTCAATCTGAATATACTGCATATCTCAGCCAAGGTGAAGAGTTTAAGCTATCGCTAATTAGCGGTGCTTCATCGAGTAAGTTAACTCAATCTATTGATACTTTCAATCGCGATTATAATACTGGACTCTAAGTGAAAGCTATGGCGCACGCTGCGCGTGTACCAGCTTTTTTGGTTTTTGCCCGTCTACTTAACGGGTTGCGTTATAAATTTTGTAACGTGATTAACCAACTCATTCAATTCATTCACAAACTAACCCCTCTGACTGTCAAAGTAATCATAGCAACTAACACATAATACCAAGATCCTCTTCTAGATAAACTTCAATTCAGTAAGGAGTACATCATGAATTCACAAGATAAAGTCATGACAACCATCCAAAATATTGAAGGTGCGTTGCAAGAAACGGCGGTCAATCTAAATTGCGATCGCAAAGCTCATCAAGCCTATCAACCTATTAAGGCTGTGAAGAGTAATGTGATAAGAATTGTTTATTCAGAGAGCCGACCATGAGTTACTACTTTAGCAAAGTTTTACTTCTCACATTTGATCAAGTATTAACTAGAACTGTCGCAGGATCGAAAGAAGGATTTGGTGTACTGACAGAAATTAATATCCAAGAAACGATTACTCCCTTCCCACCCAAGAACTAGCGTTGCGCCGATTCGCGCCCCAATGCTAATTCTTGGGTCTTACTGTCCAGTCTTTCACTAGGAAGGGATTAAGAAAAAGCTGAATATGGAGATGCATAACTACCTAATCTTAAGCTCACAATCCTGAATTTGCCCAGTAAATAAATCTGGATCGCGATTAAAAACTAACAAATTAAAGAGTAATGACCACTAAATCTATAAGTACTGCAACTCTATTAGAATGTTTGAATTGGCGATATGCCACCAAGAAATTTGATCCAAATCAAATTATTCCAAGCTCTACATGGCAGGCTTTGAGCGAGTCACTTGTTTTGACTCCTTCCTCCTACGGTATCCAACCTTGGAAATTTTGGGTGATTACAAACCCAGAACTTAAGGAAAAACTTAAGCCACTATCTTGGAATCAAGCACAAGTCACAGATTGTTCTCATTTTGTGGTTTTCACCATCCAGAAAAACTTAACTACTGACCATATCGATCGCTATATTGAGAGGATATCAGAAGTGAGAGGAGTCTCTACTGGATCTATAGAAGACTATCGAAACATCATGGTTAATGATGTGATATATGGCGCTCGTAGTCTGATTGTGAATGAGTGGTCTACCCGACAGACCTATATAGCATTGGGTAACTTTATGACTTCTGCTGCTCTTTTGGGTGTAGATACTTGTCCGATGGAAGGGCTTGAACCTGCTAACTATGATCGTGTTTTAGGACTATCTAGTAAGGGCTATGCAACTGTAGTCGCCTGTGCGGCGGGTTATCGTGCCAACGATGATAAATATGCAGAATTGGCAAAAGTGCGTTTCCCAATGTCTGAAGTTATTGAAACTTTATCTTAGAACCTATTTAAGAAACCATTTAAGAATTGTTTGAGATCCCCCCAGCCCCCCTTAAAAAGGGGGATTGGGGGGATCTTTTAGAGCTTTTAACCTTAAAAAGTAATTCTTAAATGGTTTCTACCTGATACAAGCTAACTGTCATGTCAGTTGGGGGAAAAGTTAGGGATCTTAACCTCTCAAGTCCTAAGCTGTTTACACCCCCAGAGTTACTATGATTCCCCTTTCTGGAAAACCTGTCCCCTTCTGGATTGACTGATTAACTGACCCGAACTGACGTTAAATAAATTAGGCTTTCCCATAGGGACAGCCTAATTTATTTATGTCTATCTACTTATTTAGATCGCTTTCAGCTATACCATATTGGCTAGATGTTAATCGAGTTTTGTGATCTATGAACTATTTAGTCAGTGTTTGGGGCGATCGCATGAAAGCTGAAGAGGTCTATACGCGACTAGAATCAGCAAATTTTCCGATGGAAGCGATTTCGATTTTAGGCAAAGGCTATAAAAGCGCTGAAGAATTTGGGTTTATCGATCCTCTTGTGCAAGGTCGCAAGCAAGCTTTTTTAATGTCCTATTGGCTTGTTCCCTTTGGCTTTTTGTCGGGCATTGGTTTCAGTTTAGTTACAGATTTGCATACGTTCTCTTGGGCAGGTACTATCGGCAACCATCTGATCGGCGGGTTGTTAGGTGCATTTGGTGGTGCAATGGGCAGCATATTTGTGGGCGGCGGGGTTGGCGTGGCAACTAGTAGTGATTCAGTACCGATGCGTAATCGTCTTGAAGAAGGCAAATATCTGATCGTCGTTCAAGGTACTGATCAGCAGGTAGTTCGCGCCAATCAACTCATGCGTCCTATGCGTCCTGAGAATATTCAGGGTTTTGTTGATCCTTAATT
>CASBRC010000004.1 GCA_949128015.1 Synechococcales cyanobacterium PMM_0003 | reverse complement strand
TTTGCAAGGGGAGGGTTAGGGTGGGGTAAATTCTTTGCTAGAAATCTCCTTAACAAAAGTTGAGCTAAGCCCAACCTACAACGTCAACGATTAATGTCTACATATCCTTCGGGACATGTTGGAGAATTCGTTAAGTTGAATTTGGGTGGGAAACTGCGTGTGGGTTTGATGCTTTCGCAAAGAAGAGCAATGGCGACCCTTTCTTTAGCTTCGGACATAAATTTGGAATAAACTAACCCTGTATAGGATTTAAATCCATCTTTTTTTGCTAAAGCAATGTTTTGTACTCCCTTCTTGCTTTTTAAAAGCAAAACCTGATATTTATAGTTTTCTGTTTCAGGACTAATACTAAAGCCTAAGTCTACTGGATTGCTAGCAAATTTTTCTGTTTCAAGAAAAAATGCTTGTTGTCCGCGATTCATACTACCAATATAGGATTTGGCTTCACTTTGCCCTTTACGAATTGCATATGGGGTTGTTAGAGGAAAATCAATGTTGGCATCCAACTTCGAGTCAGTGGAAATGCGTGTCAATAAAAACAAATTGGGCAACAGGATCGTACCGACAAAATTGTCTTCAAAACTCCTAGAATATGAGTACTGCATTACTGCTGGGAAAATCAATTGTTGAAGAATTAATTGTCCTTTTGCGTTGAAAGAAAAAGTAGTTCTTGATCCTAGCCCATTTTCAAAAATATCTAGATATGTCTGCCCATTTTGAGAATTGATTTGATATTCTGCTTTGTATCCTGATTTTTGAATGGGATCGATCAGGTAGAGATTGCCTTCGGGAGTAAACACGACATTGATGGAAGACACCTCGCTTTCGGGCTTCAGTTTTAACTGCCATTTACCAATCAGTTGCTTAGCTTCGGCGGATAACTCGATTGGCTCGGCGGCGATCGCCTGACTATCTAGATATGTTGGCAAAGTCGCCAAAATATTTCGGGGTGTTGCGAATAATGAAGTATTTACACCGACTGCGATCGCAAGGGCGATCGCTAATTTAGTAAGCCAAGGATGAGAGGTGACTTTAAAAAGAGAATATTGCATAATTAATGAGTATATCTAAAGCTGTAATACAAAATCTAAAAATCTGCGATGCAGATTTTTAGATAGATTTGGCTAAAGTCTTCTGATGCTGTCCTCGCAACTGACCACAAGCTGCATCTGCCTCCAGTCCTCTTGTCCGACGGACACTCACCGTAACTTTATAATCTTCCAAAACCTGCACAAAGGTTTGAATCGCTCTCTCACTTGGACGCTTGTAATCAGCATCACTGACAGTATTGTAGGGAATGATATTGACGTGACTTTGGAAACCGCGAATTAAGTGGGCGAGTTCCTTTGCTTGTTCAGCAGAGTCATTAACACCAGCCAGCAATGTATATTCAAAACTAATCCGCCTACCCGTGATTTCCACATACTCGCGACAGTCATCCATTAAAGCGATCAATGGATAGCGATCGGCAGATGGAATTACTTGAGCGCGGACTTCTTGAGTTGGCGCATGGAGGCTGACTGCGAGAGTTACTTGCAGATGTTCTTCTGCAAATCTAGGGATTTGATTGGGAATGCCGACGGTGGAAACGGTGATGTTGCGCTGACCAATACCGATGTCCTTGTTGATAACTGCGATCGCACCGACGAGATTTTCATAATTAAGTAATGGTTCGCCCATGCCCATAAACACGATATGGCTGACACGCTGCTGCATTACTTCTTGTACGGTTAGCACTTGGTCGATAATTTCATGCTTGGCGAGGTTTCGTCGAAATCCGCCCTTACCAGTGGCGCAAAAATCACATGCCATAGGACAGCCGACTTGAGTGGAGACACAGACCGTTAAGCGCTTGCTAGTCGGAATACCAACGGTTTCGACGATTTCGCCATCAGCTAGCTTGAGTAGAAATTTTTCTGTGCCATCGCGAGTTTGTTTGTGCAGATGAATTTCAGCACGCCCGATCTCTGCGGTCGGATTGAGTGCAAATTCCTCACGCCATGACTTCGGAAACACTGTAATATCTGCTAAATTTCTTGCGCCCTTATTGTAAAGCCAGTCATGAAGTTGCTTACCGCGATAGCTGGGCTGTCCCTGTGACACCACCCATTCGGTGAGTTCAGATTGCGATCGCCCTAGTAGTGGGAGGGCGTTGGAAGAAGAATTTGGCAGCGTATTAGCAGTCATGACAGGTTGGCAAATGGGACGAACCTATTGATTTTACCAAAAAATTAGGATCGTTAAAACCCAAAGCCCAAAAAGCTGTGACACACGCTCCGCGTGTGCCACAGCTTTTTGGGCTTTATGAGAGGTCGTGCTAAGCACTGCCTCTCATAGTTAGATATAGTAGATTCACTCGATATTTGCTTGATATTTTTTATGAAACGTCGTCAACTTTTACTGACATTATGTGGCGTTCCTGTCATTGGTTCGCTGATTTATGCCGCGATCGCAAAATCCAAAAACCAGTATGAGCCATACGATCCAGTTTTAGCTAAGTCCCCAGATCGTACCGCGAAACCCAACTCTGAAGTTAATACTCCTCGTGAACCAAGCGAAAAACCACTATTGCGATTTGCTGCGATCGCTGATACGGGTGTTGGCAGCAAAGATCAATATGCTGTAGCTGGGGCAATGCTGCGAACCTATCAGCAACAAGCCTTCCCATTTGTGCTGATGGCAGGCGATAACATTTATCCTTATGGCGAAATTAGTTTAGTTAAGCCATACTTTGAAGAGCCTTATGCGCCCTTACTCAGTCGCGATGTCAAGTTTTACGCAGTGCTAGGCAATCACGACATTATCAAAACTAATAACGGGCTGGATCAAATTAATTACCCGCTTTTTAATATGAGCGATCGCTATTATTCGTTCAAGGCATAACTTATTTTGTGAATGGCGGCGGCGGCGCACCGATATATGAGTTTCGCAAATCTCCCCAAACTGCATTTGTAAGTTCGCGGTTTAGCTTCATGACTTTTGATGTCTATCAAGATAAAATTATCACCAAAGCGATCGGCACTGATGGCAAAGTTTTCGATCGCGCTATCATCACCAAAGCCAGTTAGGGATCAGCAACAAATTAGAGTACCAAGTGGTATGGCTTCGACTCCGCTCAGCCATCAATGGCTGAGCGGAGCGTTGTGATGAGCCTGTCGAATTATCGAAGCCAGTCTCACAAATAGTTGGCACTTTATTTTCGTGCTCATCCCTTAAAGTATGTAGCGCGACGCGCCACATATTCTACTGATGTTACGTAGAAAGAGAATACACCAAATCCCCCAACCCCTTCTCCTTGCAAGGAGAAGGGGAGCCAGAGTTTTTTCTTGTTCCCACTCTGCTTTGCAATGAGAGGGGCTAGGGGTGAGGTTTTTAGAAGCTTCCACGTAACATCAGATTCTAGTTAAGTAAACAATGAGATTTTTATGAGCCTATATCTGTACGCAATTTTGCAAGTTGAGCATATCGAGTTAGTCAAAGATCTCGAACTAAAAGGTATGAACGCTCAACTTGTACAGTTTCACCCCCTGCCTCCTTTTGCGATCGTCTACAGTGAATCCCAACAGGAGCGTTACCTCGCCAGTCGCGCTAACCTGATCACCCACGAAACCGTATTAGAATCACTAATGAAAGCGATCGATCCGCATCAAGCTGTACCTTTACCATTACAGTTTGGGTTAGTTGTTGAAGATTGGGAAGATGTTCAGCGCGACCTGCTCATTCCCTACGAAGATCAACTTAAGGCTCTCATTAATAATCTCATTGGCAAGCGTGAAGTCAGTGTCAAACTTTTTTGGAATCAAAACGAAGAGTTAAATCTTGCTGTAGCCGAAAATGAGGGCTTACAACAACGGCGAGAAGCTTTAGTTGGCAAGGTGCTAAGTATGGATGAAGCGATCGCAATCGGGCAGGAGCTAGAATCTGCGATCGAGCAACGTCAGCAAATTATCATCGAGGCTTTTCTCGATACCCTTAAGCCGCTATCCTATGAGTACGAGGAAGGTGAACTTCTCACTGAAAGCATGATTTACAATGGTTCTTTCTTAATCGACTGGGATAGAGAGCCTGAATTTGCCACAGCCGTTGAAGCTCTAGATCAGCAGTTTGAAAACCGCCTCCGAATCCGTTACAACGATTTTACTGCGCCTTATAACTTTGTCAATGTAGATCGAGAAGGTGAGTAGTAATAAGGATATGTTGCGATCGCACTTCAAGTCTCTTTTGTTATTTAGCTGCGATCGCAAAACATAATGTGGTTAATTTGAGTCTCACCAATCATCAGGAATCTCGTCTATATCTTCTAGAATGAAATCTCCATAAACCCATATTCGAGAATGATTGTAGAGATCGCTAAGAATAACTTTTCTAGCGCCAGATTTGTCCCACGGCTGAAGGTCTGAATCTAGCTCACAGAAACTAACCCAAGAATGTCCATTCTTTTGCAATTCCTCAGCCTTAACTACTACTGCTGCTAAAACCGCTAAGTCATAAGGCATGAGGGGAAGACCTAATGCACCAATTTCAACTTGGCGTTCTAACATTGCCTCTGAAAGTGGAAATACGTTGAGGTAACTTAGTTTTGCTAATTCTTTCAGTCTTTCTGGAACTTTTGTCAGCTCATTGGTAACTAATCCTTCAAATTTATCAAACACCCGATATGCTGCTGCTGCGTCGTCATCAGTAACCCGATCTTGACTTTTTGCCCATGCGAGGAATTTACGTAAATCTCCAGAACGAGATCGTGGGATAAATCGTCGAGGTACAGTTTCTCTAGCTTCGGTAAGACATATTGCGGGGACATATAGCTCAATTTCTCCCGACTTTGCACTGGAAAGTAACTGCGCGGCTTGCGGATTTTGCAAATGGGCTGGGGCAATAAGATCGACTACCCAATTTGTCTCGACTAAAACTGCTTTGGGCTTCACTTTGAAACATTACTCCATCGAGGATGAGCAGCTCGCACTTCACCCATTCGCAGAAGATTAATGATTTGAGCGCTGAATAATTTTTTTAAATCGCTTGGTAGATTGTCTGCACTAGAGTTCAATTTTAATTTCTCAAGCCAATTCTGTACTCGTGATTCAAACTCGAATTCAGATTCTTTGTTATATTGCTCATCTGCTGACGGTAACAAAGAGTTGGGAAGTTTTGCTTCACCAGCTATGTAAATTGATGCGCCGTTATATTCTCGCAAAGAGTCTCGGAGGAGGGTAATACGATCACCAGCGATTGCAAGTCCCACTGAACAATCGATTGATGTCATAGATCGTTTAAGTTGCTCAATAGCATCTTGCAAAAATGTATCATTGAGCTTTACTTCAACAACCATCAAACATTCACCATCGGGGCTAGTTACAAGAATATCTGGTCGGAATCTTTGCATAATTTTATTTAGATATATCGCAATAATTTTATGAAGACATGTAGAATTTGCAAATTATGAATAGCGATGTTTACGAGGGCGCATTGCGCCCCTTATTTCTTCTTTGGATTTTAGACAAACTCGGCTTCGAGAGTATCAGGCTGCTGCTGAGGACGTGGATCAAACTCGAATAGTGAGTAGACAACATCACGGCGGATTTGGGTCATCATGTCTAGGAAGATTTCGTAACCTTCACTCTTGTACTCGATTAAAGGATCTTTCTGTCCATAGCCGCGTAAACCGACTGACTCGCGCAAAGCTTCCATTGCTTGCAAGTGATCGCGCCAGAGAGAATCAATCCGTTGCAAAATGAAGAAGCGTTCAGCTTGACGCATCAAACCAGCTTGTAAAGACTCTACCTGTGCTTCCTTGATTTCGTATGCGCGGCGAACTTCTTCGCGGAGGAAGGCTTGCATTTCGGGCAAGAACATATCATCAAGTTGATCAGGCTCAAGATCTTGCAAGAGATTTACAAACTCCTTGATCTTTTTCACCATCGCCACAAGATTCCATTCTTCAGGTGGAAGCTCAGGATTGACGTAGGCATTGA
>CASBRC010000003.1 GCA_949128015.1 Synechococcales cyanobacterium PMM_0003 | reverse complement strand
GCGAAGATCCAGACGTAATTCTCGTTGGCGAAATGCGTGACTTAGAAACCATCCAGCTTGCGGTATCTGCTGCCGAAACTGGACATTTAGTATTTGGTACTTTACATACCAGTTCTGCATCGCAAACTGTAGATCGGATGGTGGATGTGTTCCCACCAGAGCAGCAAGGTCAAATTCGGGTGCAACTTTCCAACTCTCTTGTTGCCGTGTTAAGCCAAACTCTTGTGCAACGACATAATCCACAACCAGGACAATTTGGACGAGTCATGGCTCAGGAAATTATGGTGGTCACACCTGCGATTTCTAATCTAATTCGTGAAGGAAAAACTGCCCAAATATACGGCTTTATTCAAACGGGTGGTAAAGAGTCGATGCAAACCCTTGAATCGGTCTTAGCAAAGTTATATCTGGATGGCGATATTACCTTTGAATCGGCAATATCTAAAACTTCTCGCCCTGAAGAGTTATTACGTGTAGTTGGGCCCAATCCTGCGCCTGTAATGAAGCGAAAAGCAACTGGAGATTTGCGATCGCCAGACATGATCAAGTCGCGATCGATCAGTGGCTAGTTAGATAGTTCTCTATCCCTAATTCCGATTAAAGAGGTGCAATAATGACAAAATTTCAGGCAAATCTCAAAGATTCTAAAGGTAAATCGGTACAGCAGACGATGGTTGCGGTATCCCTCAAAGAAGCGCGTGATACTTGGAAGCAAAAAGGCTTTTATGTTCAAGACGTGAAAGAGGTAAAGGGCGGTTTTGATTTTGCTGCCTTTACGATGAAAAAGGTAACGGTCAAGGATTTGGCTCTGTTCTCACGACAATTAGCGACCTTGGTCAATGCGGGTGTATCAATGGTGCGTGGATTGGGCGTAATGTGCGATCAATGTGCTAATCCTAGACTCAAAATAGCCCTCACTGAAGTCCTCGATGATGTTCAGCAAGGTACTAACTTTTCAGATGCTCTGCGTAAGCACCCTAAGGTATTTGACAAGTTATATTGCGCAATGGTGCAGGCAGGGGAAACGGGTGGTGTGCTAGATGATGTTTTAGCGCGTCTAGCGACGTTACTCGAAGACTCGGCACGCTTAAATAACCAGATCAAATCCGCGATGACTTATCCGATTGTGGTTAGCTCGATCGCAGTTTTAATCTTTTTAGCGATGTGTATTTTCATCATTCCTGTATTTGATGGTGTATTTAAGAGCCTAGGTGGTGAGTTACCCGCATTTACGCAAATATTGGTGAATATCAGCAACTTTTTAAAGAGTGAGAAGATATTTATTATTCCTGCGATCGCTTTTGCTATTGTGTTTGTTTACAAACGTGTTTATGCAACTCCTGCTGGTCAACTCTATCTTGACGGCGTTTTCTTGAAATTGCCTTTGTTTGGCGATCTTGTGGTGAAGACTGCGGTGGCTCGTTTTGCACGGACTTTTGGTTCACTTTCTCGTGCAGGTGTACCAATTTTGGCTTCGCTGGAAATTACGGCAGAGACCGCAGGCAATCTGGTGATCTCTAATGCGATCGATTCGGCAAGAAATGCGGTTCGAGAAGGTGGTCAAATTGCTCCTGCAATGGAGAAAACAGAAGTATTTCCCGTTATGGCGCTACAAATGGTGAGTATCGGTGAAGAAACTGGTGAAATTGACAAGATGCTCATGAAAGTCGCTGACTTTTATGAGAATGAAGTTGAGGAAGCGGTGAAAGCACTGACCAGCTTAATGGAACCATTGATGATCGTTGTCCTCGGTGGTATGGTCGGTTCGATTATTGTCGGGATGTACTTACCGATCTTCTCGATTATGGACAAGATCAAATAACCAAAAATTATTGGCTTAAAAAAAGCGGTGCGAAGCACCGCTTTTTTTATTTGATGATCGCGATCGCATTTTCCCAATTACTGCCCGTAGGTAACCAATTAATCGGCAGGTTGCCATTTCCAGAACCACGAAACCATGTGCGTTGACGTTTGGCAAATTGGCAGGTGTGAATTACGGTGAGTGATTTGGCAGTTTCGAGATCGGTCTTATTGGCTAAATAATCGGACATCTCGCCATAGCCAAGAGTTTTTAAAAGCGGTAAATCTGCACCATAACGCTTTTGCAAATCGTTAATTTCATCGAGCCAGCCATTGGCTAACATCTGCTCAGTGCGATCGCTAACTAATTTTCGATAAGCATCCAGATCGACACAATCCAAGCCAATCTGCACAATTGGATAACTGGGTGGTTGCTCATATTGCTGCACTGAAAGCGGTTGTCCCGTCACATAAAAAACTTCTAACGATCGCAAAGTTCTAATTTGATCATTGGCATGAATTTTGGTCGCACCCATCGGATCAACTTGTTGCAAAATCTGATAGCAATAATTTTGTCCTAATTCCTGAAATTGCGATCGCAGTTCAGGTTGTGGCGATACTCTGGGAATTTTCAGCCCTGCTGTAATTGCTTTAATGTATAAACCCGAACCTCCGACTAAAATCGGTGTAACTCCTTCAGCATGAAATTTAGCAATTAAAGTTTGGGCTTGGTCTTGATAATCCGCCAATGTCAAAGTTTGATCTGGCTCAATAATATCAATCAAGTAATGGGGAACACCCTGACGTTCTTCTAAAGTCGGTTTCGCAGTACCAATATCAAAACCGTGATAAACTTGCCGCGAATCTGCGCTCAAAATTGGTGAATTGAGATATTTGGCGAGTGCGATCGCTAAACTCGTCTTACCCGTTGCAGTTGCGCCCAAAATTACAATTAAGCCGACAGAATTCATTGATATCTCAGAATAAAATTAAAGCTATATGCAAACAATCAACTTGCGATCACAAGTTGACTCCAACGGCAATACAGCATCATTCTTAGATGATACATTCTCCTAAGATGATAAAATTCCGCAATGATTGACAACATCTGTAAATTTTTGGCTGAGAACTTCTCAGCAGACTTTGCGAGTTGGCTCTTAGGAGAAGCGATCGCTCTAACCAAGATCGAACCATCCGAACTCTCAGTGGAGCCAATCCGTGCTGACTCAGTAATATTTCTAGAATCAACAGAAATTATTCTACACTTAGAGTTTCAAACTGAGCCAAATAAAAATATCCCTTTCCGTATGGCGGATTATCGGCTGCGGTTGCATCGCAAATTCCCTGACAGACAAGTCCATCAGGTCGTTATTTATCTTTCTCCCAGCCAATCAAACCTAGTCTATGAAACGACTTTTAACTTAGGAGAGCTGAGCCATAGATTTAATGTCATTCGTTTATGGGAGCAGCCAACAGAAATATTTCAGCAATATCAGGGGCTATTACCTTTTGCAACCTTGTCGAAAACTTGCGATCGCGTTGAAACGTTAAGACAGGTTGCCAAGCAAATTGAAAATATTGCCGATAAGCAATTACAAAGTAGTGTAGCTGCCTCGACCGCTATAATATCTGGTATAGCCTTAGACAGGGAAATCATCCAAAGATTACTAAGGAGCGACATCATGAAAGAGTCAGTAATTTATCAAGATATCTTGAGCGAAGGTATGGCTGAAGGCAAAGCTGAAGGCTTGGCTGAAGGTGAGGCTAGGGGCAAAGCTAAGGGTGAGGCTACAGCGACTAATCAGATTGCTTTAAATATGCTGCGTTCTAATGTTACGTCAGATTTAGTTGCTCAATTTACTGGATTAACTCTAAAGCAAGTTCAAAAGCTACAAAAGCTTTCTGCTAAAGAGTCCAAAGCTCCGAAGTCTCCAAAAACAAAGCGATCGCCTAAATCCTAATTAGCAAATATCCTCTCGACTTCTTAAATTTGGTGCGATCGCCTAATAATTTCTGATGCCTAAAAAATACTTAGGTGACACCCATGAATAAACTAGATCCATAAGAACAAGAAATATTAGATGCTTTTGAATCAGATCAACTGACTAGATCGGCAAATTGGCAAGAAGAGTTAGAGCAGCACCAAAAATTGCTTCTGCAACCTTTGCCCAAAATAGTACTATCAGTATTTCAGTTTCCGAAAAAGATTTGAGACTACTCTCAAGTTTATTCTAATATCGATATTAACGATAAGCGATCGCTAAGTTAAAGAATTTAAAGTGCGATTCTCTTGCGATTATCCCTTTTTAAGATTTTGAACTCTCTCTAAATCACGCTTCACTTCAAAACTAAGTTCGCGATTTTTAGGATCGGTATTTAGGGATTTATTGAGATAGATTTCGGCTTCGCGGAGTTTCCCAGCCAAAATTAATTCACTAGCATGACGATGATAAGTTACCGCTTTCCAATGCATTACTTCAGGTGAAGTAGGAAACCTTTCGCTCATTCCCTCGACCACTGCGATCGCAACAATATATTTTTTTTGCTTTAACAAATCCTGCACGCGCCGCAGCATATCTAATTTGAGTTTTAGCTCAGGATCACTATTAATTGGATCGACTTGATTATTGACTTGCTTCACTTCGATCTTGATTTTGGGATGAGGTGCAGCAGGTTTGCTGTAAGCAGGCGGTGGCGGTGGTGAAGATTGCGATCGCGCTACATCAGCTTTATGTTTAGCAAATAGCTCCTTAGACAAATCCTCTTTGTCAGAATCCTTGAGCATTTTGTACGCTTCCTGCACCAGTCGAAACTTATCCGTTGCCATAGGATCGTTCTGGTTAACATCAGGGTGATACTTACGCGCCAAACGACGATAGGCAACCTTAATGTCATCTAAAGTGGCATTGCGGGGAACTCCCAAGAGTCGATAGCATTCGGATAGGTGCATGAAGATGAAATTTGACGATAAGAGTCGGCTAACAATATTGAATAATGCCAAATTTTATTGACATTATTCTGGCTTTTTGCGAATTGAGTATTTTCCTTTAGTCGTAATTGGCGAACCCTTGTTTGCCTCTACAAGCTTGATGTACTTATCCAAAGCGTCCTCTTTGGTTGCATGTTCAGAAATAACATGCACTTTTCGACTTCCAGATATTTCGAGGACAACTTGATGCATAGGTAATGAAATAGCCGTAAAACTTTAGAAGACAGTCTAGCAAATATAAGCACATAGAGTAAAAGGGGCGCAAAGCGCCCCTTTTACTCTGGAGAAATCGTTAGAAATTAGCGCTTACCAGCAGCAAATTTCTTAGTCAGCTTGCGTAAACGAATTGACTCTGGCGTAACTTCAAGGATTTCATCGGAACCAATGTATTCCAAGGCGCGTTCGAGACTCATCTCGATCGGCGCTTGCAACTGCACGATATCATCAGCACCAGCCGCTCGCATGTTAGTAAGCTGCTTACTCTTACATACATTCAGTTCCATATCTTGAGGACGATTGTTTTCACCAATGATCATGCCCTTATAAACCTTAGTACCTGGTTTAATAAAGAATACGCCGCGATCTTCAGCATTCTTCAAGGAGAACTCAGTGGCTACGCCTTCTTCAAAGGAGATTAGTACGCCATTACGACGGGCGCTAATTTCGCCAGCCGAAGGACGGTAATCGAGGAAACTGTGGTTCATGATGCCAGCGCCACGAGTTGCACGCATAAAGTCACCACGGAAGCCGATTAAGCCACGGGCAGGAACTACAAACTCTAACTGAGAGCGACCACTGCTCGACATTTGCATATCGACCATTTCGGCACGACGTTGACCGAGACGCTCGATACAGCCGCCGACTGCTTCTTCAGGGACATCAAGGACGAGACATTCGTATGGTTCGCACTGTTTGCCATTGAGTTCGCGGTAAATAACTTGTGGCTGCGTAACTTGGAATTCGTAACCTTCGCGGCGCATGGTTTCGATCAAGATACCCAAGTGTAATTCGCCACGACCCGCTACGGCAAAGCGATCGGGGAATTCTGGGTTTTCTTTAACTCGTAATGCGACGTTGGTTTCTAGTTCGCGCATTAGGCGATCGCGTACTTGACGAGTCGTAACTAACTTACCTTCTTGACCAACAAATGGCGAGTCGTTAACGCAGAAAGTCATCTGCAAGGTTGGCTCATCCACCTTGATCATTGGCAAAGCCGAAGGCTCGTTGGGACAGGTGATGGTTTCGCCAATGTTGGCAGTTGCAAAACCTGACACAGCAACAATATTACCTGCCGAAGAGCTTTGCATTTCCACTCTTTTTAGACCGTCAAATCCTAAAAGCTTGGTGATTTTGCCTTTGACGATTGTGCCATCTTCAGAGATTAGCGCCGCTTGCTGTCCAGAGGTAATCGTACCGTTATGGATCTTGCCGATCACAATCCGACCTAGATAGTCCGAATAGTCAAGGGTGGTAACTTGCAACTGCAAAGGCTTTTCAGGATCACCAACGGGTGGCGATACATGGTGTAAAACTGCCTCAAATAGAGGCTTCATGTCTACGCCTTCATCTTCTAGTTTTTCTTTGGCAAAGCCAGACATGCCTGAAGCGAATAGGTATGGGAAATCGCACTGGTCATCATCTGCGCCAAGTTCGAGGAAAAGATCGAGAACTTTGCTAACGGCTACATGGGGATCGGCAAATTCGCGATCGATCTTATTGATGACGACCATTGGACGCAAGCCTTTTTCTAGCGCTTTTTTCAAGACAAAGCGAGTTTGGGGCATCGGACCTTCGTTAGCATCGACGATCAACAAACAACCCTCGACCATGCCAAGTACGCGCTCAACTTCGCCACCAAAGTCGGCGTGTCCAGGGGTATCGACAATATTAATCAGAGTATCTTTGTATTTGACCGCAGTATTTTTTGAAAGGATGGTAATACCGCGCTCACGCTCTAGGTCGTTGGAGTCCATCACGCATTCGACAAGGGCTTCACCTTCACGAAAAGCGCCTGACTGTCTGAGGAGTGCGTCAACTAAAGTGGTTTTGCCGTGATCGACGTGGGCGATGATGGCAACATTACGGATAGGGAGAGACATGGGTGATGTATCGAGTTGATCGAAAAACTTATTATTTCTTTATCTATTATGCTTGAATTTGACAAAAAACTTGCATTGATACCGATACTGATAAAATTCTGAATCGCGGATTAGGCGGATTAAGGGATGACGCGGATTTTTAAGGTGTTTTTTGCGATCGCAAAAAACAAGCAGGAATAACACAAAGTGTTATTCCTGCTTGTTTCAATAAAAATCCGTGAAATCAAATAATCCGTTTAATCCGTGATGCAGAATTTATAGTGGACTTAACCCACTTTGCTGAAGCAAGTTAAATGAATCTTTGAAAATCATCACTACCCCTAGACCAAGCAGAATTACCAGTCCTCCCTGCATCAAATTATTTTGTAAATTTTCTGGCAATGGCTTGCCACCGCGTAAAGCTTCGATCGCTAAAAATACTAATTGCCCACCATCGAGAGCAGGTAAAGGCAATATATTCACGATCGCAAGATTAATACTAATAATCGCCGTAAAGTCAAATAGCGCTGCTGCATCTGACTTAACTAGCTGTGAACCCATCGCCACGATCGCCACGGGGCCAGATAGTTGACCCGCCGTATTTTGAAAATTAGTAGCAAGTTGTTTCAAACCTTGGGCGGTCATCACCACTAAGCGCTCAAAACTTTGAGTAGCGTTATTAAAGGCTTCAGCTAAGTTATGCACAGCCCGACGGTGAGGCTTGCCCGTAAAGTCTAGTCTTACGCCGATTCGACCTTTTCCAGACTCGCCATCAGGCAAAATTGGTAATTGCAACAAGTTACCTTCACGCATTACCTCTAAATCAACCTTTTGATTGGCATTTTTAGCGATCAAAGATTGAAAGCGATCAAGAGTGGTCAGGCTAGTATCAAATTTTGTACCATTCGCAGACAAAACGATATCGCCAGCTTGTAAACCTGCAACCGCAGCAGGAGAAGTTTGCTCAAGTATTGTTGTGATTCTTACTCCTGCCTGATCGACCGTACCAATGCCGACACTCAAAGTCATTACTAATAAGACCAAGTAAGCAAAGACAAAGTTGGCAATCACACCAGCACTAATTACGATCGCCCGATCTCCGATCGGACGATTTTTCATCAAATTAGGATCGTCACTAGGAATATCGCTCTCTTCGTCATCATCGGGAAAGCCAACATAGCCCCCAAGGGGAATGGCCCGTAGTGCGTATTCAGTTTGCTTGCCTTGATATTTCCACAGCACGGGGCCAAACCCAATCGAAAATCGATTGACATGAATGCCCTGTATACGAGCAGCCATAAAGTGACCAAGTTCGTGAACCAAAATCAGAATCGCCAGAACAGCGATCGCAGGCAAGGCAGACATAAGCTTTACTCTAAAAATTTAGAATTTTAATATTGTATGCAATACGAAAAGATTGCTTAGTTTGCGATCGTAGCACAATGAAAATGGTAAACGATTGCCATGACTTTTCTCGAAGCATCTAGCACAAAAAATGCAAAATCTGATACATGCAAGTACTTTTTAAATTTTCTTTTTAAATTTTCTGGAACATGGTCATTACAAAAACTTATGTTAAGATTAGTGTATATGAGTCACAAATTATTGCAATTTTTTAAGTTTTATTAATCAGATTATTAATGTACTGAAATGAACAACACAACTCGCACCACAGCATCTATCGTTCGTCTAATCCTCGGTTCAGACTCCGCACCAGTCTCACTGACCCAATCAGCACTTCTTTTGCTTAGAGTTGTGCTTGGGACAATGATTATCCATAACGGTTTCGATAAACTAGCCGACATTTCTGGCTTTGCTGAAGCCTATGTTGAAGCAATCGGTCTACCATTCCCGATCTTCTTTGCTTACTGCGCGGCGATAACCGAAGTAGTTGCTTCGCCACTGTTAATTTTAGGGTTACTGACTAGACCTGCTGCCTTGGGACTGTTTGCAACGATGATGGTGGCAAATTATCATCATATTTTGATCGGTGGCTTTTCAATTCCGTCAATTGAGCTGTCTTCGATATATGCCGCATCCTTTGCCTTTTTTGTGATTTACGGTGGTGGCAAATATGCGATCGATTCGTTAATCACCAACGCCTTGACTAAATGGTTGACTGTTTCTGCTGATGTCAAATCAACAGAGCCTTCAGTAAGGCTTACTGCAACTAAGTAGGTGGACGTAATAAATAACCCAAACTCGAAAAGCTGTGGCACACGTTGCGTGTGTACCACAGCTTTTTAAGTTTGGTATTTAACTTTATATTTAATTATGTCTATCTACTGATAGGTATTACTCCCAGCAATTCTCATTATGAAACCAATTTGGGTGTTTGCAGCGCCTATGGCGCTGCAAACACCCAAATTGGTTTTTTGAAAGGCAGCCGTAGGCTGCCTTTCAAAAAACCAATTTTTATAATGAGAATTGCTGTATTACTCCCGATTTCATATGTTTTTTGCTGTATGGGCGTAAATATTTTCAAGATCAGCAACTAATTGAAGATGACTAAGCTAGAATATGTGCGGATGAGTATTTCTAGATCGCATGTTTGTTTTCAGTATTGACAGTCGTCTTCTGTTTCATCGTGACAGGCTTCTTTCCGAAATCTCTATCTCTACACATATCTGATTGTTGAAGCAAGTATTATGTCTATTTATGTTGGTAATCTCTCTTATGAGGTTACAGAAGATGATTTGAAAGCCGTATTTGCAGAATATGGCAAAATCACTCGTGTTCATCTACCGATTGATCGTGAGTCAGGTCGTCCACGCGGTTTCGCTTTCGTTGAAATGACTGACGAAAAGGAAGAAGACGCTGCGATCGAAGCACTAGACGAAGCCGAATGGATGGGTCGTGCGCTCAAAGTGAATAAGGCTAAGCCCCGCGAAAGCTCTGACTCATTTGGTGGCGGCGGTCGTGGCGGCTACAAAGGTGGCGGCGGCGGTGGTCGCCCCTCTGGCGGCGGCGGTCGTGACCGTTATTAAGTAAAAAAAGAAGGGGTGTTAAACATCCCTTCTTTTTTTATTTAGTGATTTTCATTTCATTTGCTCGAAATCTGCCGTAATTATCGATTAGCATCGGTGACATCCTAAGATAATTTCTGTGGATTATTTTTGTAATTAATCGCGCTGGAGACAAGGCGATCGCAATCAATTAAAAATAAAGAAGGAAAGTTTTCATAAGGAAGAGTCATAGAGCTGATAAAGTCAACCTTCCATCGTTGACTATAGGTTAGTGGTAGCGACCCAATTTTATCTTGTGAGACTTTTTGAAGCGCAGGTTGAGAATTACTGAGTATGCCAACGAGATTAACATTTCGATCTTGCACAACAATTAAGGATGGCTTTGAAACCACGATCGCGCCATTGACGACTAACTGCGGGATCTCTGTTTGTACTTTAGTTTGACCAAATAGTATTTTTCCAAGATCAATAATTGGCACCTTTTGTCCTGAAAAAGTAAGTTTAGGAATATGCTTTTCAAGGGGAATTACCCGATAAATAGATTCGATCGGTAGGATAAACCAAGCAAAACGTAAGCGAAAAGCAACATACTGCTTTTCAATATCAGGACGCAGTTCTAAAAGTTTTTGCGATCGCAGGGAAGAAATAGCAGCCATAGTTAATTTTTAGTTGATTTTTAGTTGTTTTGATTAGAAAATTCAAAGCCCAAAAAGCTGTGGCGCACGCACCAGAGCTTTTTGGGTTTAGCTAGCTACAAGTTGAGATAAAGTTTGCAGAAGCTCGTTATCTTTGAAAGGCTTGGCAAAATATGCCGAAGCTCCCAGACGCATTGCTAAATCTCGATGTTTTGTGCCACTGCGAGACGTGAGCATCACCACAGGAATATTTTTGCAATTATCATCGCTACGAGATTGCACCAAGAAGCCAAATCCGTCTAGTCTTGGCATTTCAATATCACAAATCACTACATTGACTCTGGAATTTTGGGATAATGTTTGCAATTTCCGCAATTTCTCCATCGCTTCTAATCCATCTTTAGCTTGTTCGACCCGATAGCCAGATTTTTCTAAGGTCATCGCTAAGAATCTGCGAACGTTAATTGAATCGTCAACTACCAACACTGTAGGGCGGCGATCGCTTTTCTCATTAGGTAACGTGAGGGATTTGTTAGGCGGCTGATCGATGTCATCAATTGCCCAAGTGAGTAAATTATCAATATCCACTAGTGGCACGAGTTTACCACCACCCAAAATCGCACAACCCATAAAGCCAGTTGGCATGGGGATCAGGCTCTGGACACCGCGAATGGTAACCTCCTGCTCACCCCAGTAGCGATCGACTTGCAAACCAAAAGGAACGTTATTACGGGCAACAACCAACATCAAAGGCTCATCGACAATAGGTCGATTTTCGGTTTCAATTTGGAATTGGGGTCGCGCAAAATGGAGGCGATCGCCTAGGTTTAGTAAAGGGACAGAATAGCCTTCCCAATCTAATACTTCTTGATTGGCAACTGTATAGATCGAAGTATCTTTAATTAAAAGAATTTCTTCAACTGCACTAGTGAGGATTGCCATCTGCAAACCATTTGCTTCAAACAATAGTACCCTTGCAATCGTGAGAGATACAGGCACTGTCAAAATAAAAGTTGTACCTTGTCCCGCTTCTGTTTCAATGCGAATATTGCCGCCAATCGTACTCAAGTTTGAGCGCACCACATCTAGTCCCACACCACGACCTGAAAGTTCGGTCACGCGATCGGCGGTGCTAAAACCAGCTTCAAAAATCAGATCTAATAGTTCTGCTTCGCTAGAACCATCCAGATCGCTGGCGCTTAATCCCATCTGCAAAGCGCGATCGCGTAATTTTGCGAAATTAATACCGTTACCATTGTCACTGATTGTAATTACGGTTTGATTGCCGCGATAACCTGCGGCAATTTCGATCTTGCCTTTGGGGGATTTACCCGCCGCAATACGTGTTTCTGGGGTTTCGATGCCATGATCGAAGGCATTGCGAATTAGATGTAAAAGCGGATCTTCTAAAACTTCTAAAACCGATCGCTCAACTAGAGTCGAACTACCACGCAATACTAATTCAACCTGCTTACCATGAGCCAATGATAAATCTCGTAATAGACGCGGAAATCTTCCTAAAACCTCGCTAAGCATTCGCATTCTCGCTTGCTCGATCGCAGTCTGCATTTGTCGCGATGCACGTCCTAGCTCGCGTTCAGTGCCTTCCGTGTCGGTTAAAGCTGTTTCTAAATCGCTGGAAACCTCTTGCAACTGCACCACACTATCCATGATTTCCCGTGATAGTACATGTAACTCGCTGTAGGAATCCATTTCTAGCAAATCAAAGCGACTGGTATAGGGCAGAAATGATTCATTTTCTGTTGCTTTACCTCTAATCTTTGTAGGGCTTTCCGAGGCGATGACAGCATTGATCGGGATGAATGGCTCTGAAGTGGCTACGCGATCATAGGCTTCTCTCAATTGAGCATTAGATTGCTCTAAGCCATGCATTCTCGTATTTAAAAGTTGGACTAGATCGCGCATCCGTTTTAGTTGCAGTCGCAACCCACTACGTTCAGCATTCAACTCACCAAAGCGATCGCTAAGTGCTTCTAACTGACGGACAGGGATGCGAATCGTGGCATCCAAATTTTGGTCTGGCTTAGCAAAAGGCTCGGTGGCAGTGGAAATAATAGTGCTTAAATCTTGAGAATCTAGTAAATCTAGTGAAGGATCGATACTGATTGTCTCAGTTTCATGGATAAAAGCATTGTCTAAGGAGTCTTGGAAAAACTCGGCAAGGACAGGAGGCTTAATGGAAACGGCAACTGGCTTTAGACTTAAATTGGTGGGCAATATTTCAAAATGGTCGGGTAAAGCCTGAAACTGACCAACTAAGACCAGAGTTTGCGATCGCCGCCATGATTCTAAGGCAGCAGTGGTAATCTCTCGCAAATTATTATTTTGATCTGCTAAAGCTACACTTATCTGCTCACAAAGCTGGCTAAATGCTGGTAGTTCTAACATTTCACCCAAGCAGCCAAATTCTTGACTGGTGAGTTCAAATTCTTCTCGTAGTACTTGTGAATCTAGGTCGGCAAGTACATTGGTTAACCTTTCTAGGCAAGCATCTACTTCTGTGGCAAACATGAGAACTCGCATATCCTCACCCGCTTCTTCAGAGAGTAGACTCGCTTCATCTTGTGCTGATAAGTCTCCTAAGATGGCGTGCAGATGTTGGAAGGGATGATTAATGTATTCCTGTAGCCATTGCTCGTCAGGGGTTTTACGCTGTTTGTGGATATTTGCCACCTTAGTCATGCTATCGATCGCAGCTAGAAATAGGCTTTCCATTTCAGGCGCGATCGCAGTTTGATTTTTCGCTTGCAAAATCTTAAAAAAGTCTTCTAAACGGTGGGCGAGTTCGCTCAGTGCATGAAAACCCATCATTCCTGCCCCACCTTTCATTGAGTGGGCGGCGCGTAAGATCGTGTTAATTGCCGATCGCTGTAAACTGCGATCGCTCACGCCTAAGATTTCTGTTTCAATATCGGCGAGAAAATCTTTAACTTCATCAAGGAATAATAATCGAACTTCCCATTCGCGATCGGTTAATGTATTCGTTGCCATATCGACCTCTAATTATAATTGTTTGACTTTTTTGAGTCTGTGCGAAGCACAGACTCAAAGACTATATTGTTTGATTTTCTAAGCCTGTACTTCGCACAGGCTTAGAAAACTATGCTGCATCCACTTTAAATGTCTCTACCGAAGCTTGGAGCTTACTTGCTACGTTGGCGGTTTCCTGAAGAGAGAGTGCAACACCACGCGAAGTTTCTGAAGAACGCTGTGACTGAGTAGAGAGATTGGACATTAGTGTTCTCATCGATTGTGAAGTTTGCACTTGAGAGATCGTTGCCCGTGAAATCTCTTGGAAGAGTTCGTTTACCTGACGTGACACTTGCACAATTTGGTTCAAACTCTGCCGCGCATCCTCGACTCGATTTGTACCTTCAACCACTTGTACCGTACTTGATTCCATCGCTTGTACCACTTCGCTAGTTTCTTGCTGAATACTTTCGACTAGGGTTTCGATTTCTTTGGTTGCAGTTGCTGACTGCGCCGCCAATGCGCCAACTTCTTCGGCAACTACCGCAAAACCTCGACCGCCTTCACCAGCCAGAGCCGCTTCAATACTGGCGTTCACTGCCAGCATGTTTGTCTTCAAGGCAATCTGATCGATCAGTACGACCACCTTAGCAATTTGTTGCGATGCTTCGCCAAGCCGTTTTACTTTCTTGGCAGTCTCCGCAACCGTTTGTCGCAATTGCAAAATACTTTGTACCGACTGTTCAATTGCCACGCTCCCAGTTTCCGCCGTATTTGCCGCAGTGATCGCTACATTGGCGGCTCTTTGGGCGCTACTCGCAACCTGCTGAATTGAATTAGTCATTTGTTCTACAGATAACAGAGCCTCCTCAAGTTGTTGCGATTGCTCGGTTGCATCTTGGGCAAGATTGCGAATTGCGACGTTATTTACATCAACTGATGTATTTACTAGCCCTGCGGATTCTTTTACTTGTCGCACAACATCTCGCAGGTTTTCAATAATGGCATTGAAAAAGTCAGCGACAATCCCAATTTCACCCTCCGAGATCTGAGCGCGTACTGTCAAATCACCGCTAGTCGCACCTTCAACGTCAGTTACCAAATTAATTAGCTCGCGCTGCAAGAGTTCAGCCCGTTGACGTTCTTGCTCGGCAGTAGACCTCTGTAGCTCCATTCTGGTACGTTCTTGCTCAGTCGCTACCTGTTGTAGTTGCAAAGACACAATATCTTTTTGAGATTGTTCGCGATCGCTTTGAGATTTTTTGCGATCGCTCAAGTAAGCACGAATTAACCTCAAAGCAATTAGATAGGCTGCAATGACTGCTGGCAAAGTCAGGAGCGTAAGTATTAGAGAAATGCTCAAGCGTTGGCTAAAGCCCTCGAAATCTCTTTGTGTCTCATTCCGAATTGCCTCAAGATTTTTTTGGGTGCCATCAGCATAGATTTTTTTCTGAGCTTCGTATTCAGTACCAAAGAGAACTTGTGAGGCTTCTTTCCTTTTACCTTGACGCACTAAGTCAAAGGATTTTTTTTCCAATTCAACTAACTTCGTATTTGCATTATTAACTTCGGCAGACAAATTTTTATACGCGTCAGGAGCGATCTTTGTCGATTCTTCAATCGCCGCTACAAGTTGAGGATCGTATTTGAGATATCGCTCTTCCCATCTAGGCTCACCTGTCGCAGCACCCATTCGCGCTGACATGGTGAGAACTTCGTCAAGATGTACGATTGTGCCACTTAGTGCTTCTAATCGAAAGTTTTTTTCAGAGATCGAGCGAAACCCTCGAGAGATATCAAAAAGGTTCCATGCAGAAACCGTAAATACCACCAACCCGACCCCGACAAATGTGGTCAAGATCGGAATGATTTTAGTGTCTTCTTCAGGTTTAGGAGATTTTGATTTTGTCACCATTAAAGGCTTTAAGACAACTGGTGTAGAAGTCTGTGGGTCGATGGGAACTGATTCTTTGACTGATTTTTGGTTTGCTAGCATATATTTCTTTAAATAACCCTTGCACTGATACTTTTAGAGTACTTACATAGAATTCAAGAGGAGCAGTGCGTTCCACTGCTCCTCTTGAATCTCAGAACTTATGAACTTATTAAACCTTGAAGGTTTCGACAGATGATTGCAATTGACTGGCGACATCTGCGGTTCCTTGGAGAGAGATGGCGACATCTCGCGAAGTCTCTGAAGATCGTTGTGACTGTGTAGAGAGATCAGACATTAGCGATCGCACTGATTGTGATGTCTGTACCTGCGAAGTCGTTGCTAGCGAAATCTCTTGAAAAAGTGTATTTACCTTGCGGGAGATTTCCATGATTTGGTTTAGGCTCTTCCTTGCGTCCTCGACTCGATTTGTACCTTCAACCACTTGGACTGTACTGGCTTGCATCGCTTGGACAACTTCATTAGTTTCTTGTTGAATACTCTCAACCAATCGTCCAATTTCTCTAGTCGCAGTTGCTGACTGCGCCGCCAATGCGCCAACCTCAGCCGCAACCACTGCAAAACCGCGACCTTCTTCACCTGCTCGCGCTGCTTCTACACTAGCGTTCAAAGCTAACATGTTAGTCTTTAGTGCAATCTGATCGATCAGTACCACCACCTTAGAAATTTGTTGCGATGCTTCCCCAAGTCGTTTTACTTTTTTCGCAGTGTCATCAACAGTTTGACGGAGTTGGAGAATACTTTTTACCGACTGTTCGATTTCCACACTACCAACTTCGGCAGTGTCGGCGGCTTGACTTGAGGCATCAGCAGCTTGTTGAGCGCTCAGCGCCACTTGCTGCATTGAATCAGTCATCTCGGCGACGGATTGCAAGGCACTATCTAACTGTGCGGCTTGTGATGTTGCGTCTTTAGCTAGACCGCGAATTGATTCATTGTTGCTATTTACCGAGGTGTTTACTTGCAAAGTTGCTTGTTTTACCTGCGATACAACGTCTCGCAAACTTTCAACGATCGCATTAAAAAAGTCAGCAACAATCCCGATTTCACCCGCCGAGATTTGAGCGCGAACGGTCAAATCGCCAGATACCGCACCTTCAACATCTGACAGCAAATTAATTAACTCCCGTTGAATTGCTTCACTACGGTTACGCTCTTGGTCAGCAACCAAACGTTGCTGTTCCACTGTGGCAAGACCGCCGATCGCTCGTCCAATTTCTTCAGCGTAGTTTTGCATCAGCTTGATTTCTGGTTCTTGCCAATCACGAGGTTGACTGCAAGAATGAGCAATCAGCAAGCTATCGAGTTCACCTGCTCGTAGGACTGGGACAACCAAATTTGATTTGATTTGCAACCTTCGCATCAGGTCAAGGTGAGCAGGTGCAAACCCCGCATTCATCACATCGCTAGTTGCGACTACACGCCCTTGCTTATAAGCCACAATTAATTCTTCTGGGATACAAGGATCGCTTAGCCCAGAATCCATAGCACTAGAGAGATTATCTAGTCCAGACTCAGCAACGATAGAACCGAGACTTTTACCCTGATCATCAATTAAAAATCGGTAAACCACGACCCGATCGCAATTTAAGTCTTGGCGAATTTCTGCCATGTAACTACTTAATGGTGCATCGAGTTCATCAAGGTCACGCGATCGCGATACTTCTGCAAGAATCTGCGACATGCGTGCTTGTACTTTTTCACGCTCGGCAACCTTTTCTTGGATACCAAGCAATACACCCAAAGAATCTGATTG
>CASBRC010000002.1 GCA_949128015.1 Synechococcales cyanobacterium PMM_0003 | reverse complement strand
CAACGAGACAAATACAACAAAAAGGGAATAAATTCTGGGGCTTTATATTTTTCATAGGCGCAAGTACTGTAAACGTATGTGAGATATTTTAAAAGCGTAGTTTTGCCATAGCCGCCCCTTGCCCGAATCGAGATCCTTTTAAGTTTTTCTTTGTCTTGGCTATTTTTCAACAACTGCCAAATATCCGATATTTGACCACACTCTAGTTCTTCATATTTGCTAAATCCAGACTCTCTAGGACTATCGATCAGCCGCAAAGGTACAAATATTTCTTGCAACACAGGATAGTTGTCGAGATGATCTTCTTCCCTAACCCCATCCGCTTCATCTCGATGACAAGTATCTCTTTGTTCTTCCAGATATCTTGATTCAAAATCAGTAAGTCGTTTTAGCTCAGCTTCTCTAGCATCATTTTGGATAGATTTTTCTGCTGAAATCTTGCCTTGCTGCTTTACGTTTTCCAAAACCTGTTCAGCGCTAGTTTTGCCTATGCTGCCTAAGCCATCTTTAAGCGTATCTAAAAAGCTTTTGCCAAAAGCCCAAATCAAGCCCCAACTTGCGGTAATAACAAATAAAAGGAAAAAGATCGCCGCCTTTGTCCAATCTCCCTGTATCAAAAAATTAAGACATAATCCGCCAGTGCCACCTAACGACGACCAGCTTAAAAATTTGGGAATATCACTAACATCAATACCAAAAATCTTTTTCTCTGGGGTAGAGTTTGTAGATTTATCTGATTCTTTTGATTCTGGCTCTTGAGTCATGGTGCTTTATTGCGATCGCAAATAATGACAGCGATATTCTTAAATGATATTTTAAGATAGTGCTAGATGTATGTGTTAAAAAAATGAAAAACACCACCCCGAATAATGCGATTACCATCGACACCGAAATTCAACATGGCAAACCAGTATTAACAGGGACACGCATCCCCGTAGCCATAATCATCGGCTCCCTCGCAGGTGGCATGAGCTATGAAGAAGTCATCGAAGAATATGCAATTACCCGACAACAAATTTTGACATCCCTAGCATATTTTTCTGAATTACTAAACTACGAAACAACTTATCCAATGGAGAAAGCTAGTTGAAGTTACGTTTTCTCATTGATGAGGATTGTCCATTGAGTTTAGAGAACTTGCTCAACCTCAAGGGCTATGACACCATTCACGTAAAGACTTCAGGACTAAGTGGCACAAAAGATCCCCAACTATTCATATTTGCACAACAAGAACAGCGCATCATTATTAGCCGAGATCTCGGCTGGGCAAATATCAAAACCTATCCTCCAAACTCACACTGTGGCTTAATAGTTTTAAGATTTCCCTTTGAAGCAAATGCGATCGAGATTCGGCAAGTAGTAGAACAATTTATCGATCGCGTAGATACTTCAGAAATAGTTGGTGCGATCGTAATCGTTGACAAGAATAAATTTAGAGTTAGAAAAGTTGTAAGCGAAGAAGAGTGAACCTAGTGCGCCCATCGAGTCATGGTGCTTTATTGCGATCGCATTGCGAGAATTATAAACCCAATTAAAATATTAAAAATTTACGATCGCATTAACTGTAATGCAGTGAGTTATGATGCTTTGAGTGCATTTAGGTAGATAAAAGTCCGTGTTAGACATTAAGCTTTTGCGATCGCAGCCCGAACAGGTGCAAGCTCGCCTCAACAGTCGAGGTAAAGATTACGACATTAGTAGATTGGTCGAACTAGAGCAGGAAGTGCGTACCCTCGAAACTCAGCGATCGCATTTGCAAGCCGAAAGCAACGACATCGGTAAGCAAGTTGGCATCAAAATGAAAGCTGGCGCACCCGCCGAAGAAATTCAAGCACTAAAATTGCGATCGCCTGAAATAAAACTACTACTATCAGAACTGGAACCCCAAGAAAAAGCGCTGCGTGAAGAAAGCAACGTAATTTTGATGAGTTTGCCGAATTTGCCTTGTGAAACTACGCCTATCGGTAGCAATGAAACCGAGAATGTGGAAGTTCGACGTTGGGGCGATGAATATAGAGATAGATATATAGGCGATCGCGCTGATATTTTGCCTCATTGGGAAATCGGCGAAAAACTAGGAATCCTCAACTTTGAACGCGCCGTCAAAATCTCTCAAGCTCGCTTTGTCAACTTAATCGGTGCTGGAGCCGCCCTCGAACGCGCTCTAATTCAGTTCATGCTGAATACCCACACTGCCAATGGTTATGTAGAAGTTGCACCGCCGCTTTTAGTCAATACGGCAAGCATGACAAGCACTGGGCAATTACCAAAATTCGCCGATGACTTATTTAAATGTGCGGAAGATGATCTGTGGCTAATTCCCACGTCGGAAGTGCCTGTTACTAATCTCTATCGTGATGAAACTTTAGAAGGCGAGACTTTACCGATCGCACATTGTGCCTATACCCCCTGTTTTCGCCGTGAAGCTGGTAGCTATGGACGCGACACTAGAGGTTTAATCAGGCTGCACCAGTTCAATAAAGTCGAACTCGTCAAATTTGTGCTTCCCGAAAACTCGGCAGAGGAGCATGAAAGACTGGTGCGTGATGCCGAATCAATCTTGCAAGCTTTAAAACTTCCCTACCGCGTTGTCGAACTTTGCACAGGCGATATTGGATTTAGCGCTGCTAAATGCTACGACCTCGAAGTCTGGCTCCCCGCAGCCAATACCTATCGCGAAATTTCGAGTTGCTCTAACTTCCTTGATTTCCAAGCTCGTCGCGCCAATATCCGCTTTAAGAGCAAGGGCAAAAAAGGAACAGAATTTTTGCATACAATCAATGGTTCTGGTTTAGCGGTTGGACGCACAATGTCTGCAATTCTCGAAAACTATCAACAGCCTGATGGAAGAATTTTACTCCCTGAAGTACTGCAACCTCTAATGAACAGAGAATACCTTTAAGGGGAAAGTGCGCTTCGCGCACTTTCCCCTTAATAATCTCTAAAGCAAGCACGCAAAGCGTGCTTGCTTCACAAAATTTAGCGCGAGGCGCAACTATGGCAACGCTCCACCGACTGCATCCTGACAATCCACAACCACGCACGATCGCCCAAATTGTGTCAGCCCTACGTGGTGGCGCGATCATGCTCTATCCGACTGATACAGTCTATGCGATCGGTTGCGATTTGATGTCGAAGACGGCGGTGCAGCGCGTTCGACAACTTAAGCAGATGTCAAATGACAAACCACTCACTTTCTTATGTTCATCCCTATCAAATATTTCTGAATATGCGAATGTATCGGATGTGAACTATCGCACAATGAGAAGTCTAGTTCCAGGCGCTTTCACCTTCATTTTACCTGCGACCAAACTGGTTCCTAAGTTAGTATTAAATCCTAAGCGGAAAACTACAGGAATTCGCGTTCCCGATCATCGAGTATCACAAGCGATCATTGAAGCTTTGGGAAACCCGATTATTTCCACATCAGCCAACCTCAAAGAAGACGATCTAGAAGAACAAGATTTCGGAGATCTAGACAAAGAACATCATCAGCGTGATGTCGAGAATTTGCCCAAAATGGAGCTGTTTGATTATTTTGAAAAATTAGTCGATGTGATTGTTGATGATGGCTCAGATTATCATTACGAAGTATCGACAATTCTCGATTTGACAGATGGTCTTAATCCCCAGATCTTGCGCCAAGGATTAGGGAAAATTCCTTAAAAGCCAAAAGGCTGTGGCGCACGCGCAGCCTTTTGGCTTTTAAGGAATTTTTCTGCCCATCTACTTAGATGGTGCAATTTGAGTTATAACCTCAACTAATAGTCTATCTGTGGTGATGTGAAATATGCGAACTTTACGAAAATTGCCAATTTTTTCTCTAGCTCTTGTACTCGTTGGTTATATTGTCTATGGATGGCTACTTTCTATTCACAGGGCTGATTGGCGGATCTGGATTCCAATAGGCGCGATCGCATTTGGGGTGGAATGGCTATTCTCAGTTGCGTGGGCGATCGCAGCAGTAATCTTTGTATTTGCCAAAAAAGATCAGCTCTTACTATCGCTTGGTATTAGTGTAGTTTGGACATTATTAATATATGTCGCTAGAAATGAACTTCGCGCTTTTATGAACAATCGCGGCTGGAATTTTTTTGTATTGGCTTTGATCGCTGGTGCAGGATTGGGTTTGGGATGGTTTACTGATACGTTGCCAACAGTTCGCACCTTTGGTGAATCATTAATTAAGTAGATTAACCAAAAAGAAGTAGCAGCGCAAAGCGCTGCTACTTCTTTTTGGTTTTAAGCTATAAAATTCACTTGTTACCAACGCTACTTTTCTAAAACCCTAGAAGCTGCTTAATGATGGGATAAGTAGGTAAAAAAACCAAAAAGCTGTGGCGCATGCACAGCGTGCGCCACGGCTTTTTAGTTTTTTTACCTGCCTACTTAACTAGCTATCATTGATTTTTCATGCGTTTGGAACAGTTACAAGCATTTTTAGCAGTTGCGGAAACAGGAAACTTTCAGCAAGCAGCACAGAAGTGCGGAGTTAGTCAGTCAACCATTAGCCGACAGGTGCAGTCTTTGGAAGCAACTGTCGGCATATCGCTGTTTCATCGTCAGGGGAATGCGAAATTAACATTAGGAGGCGACCGCTTATTAAATCATGCTAGGAAAATTTGTCAGATTTGGTCAACTGCTGAACAAGAATTACTTGATTTGCAGGCAGGTAAGCAAACAGAACTTTGTGTAGCGGGGATTCCTTCAGCCTGTGCTTATCAATTGCCGCCAATATTACAAAAGTTTTCTAAGACTTATCCCAATGTCCAATTGCGCGTAACGACATTGGGAAGCGATCGCGCTCTCAAGGTTCTCAAAGATGGCTTGATTGATATTGCGATCGTGATGAATAATCCATTTTTAACTGCGAGTTCAGAAATGGTAGTTGAGCATCTGTATGAGGAAAAGATCCAAATATTGTTGCCGATTAATCATCCATTGTGCAAAAGAGAATCAATAACATGGAAAGACTTACACAATGTCCCACAGGCAGTATTTAAAGATGGTTACGGATTACAACGCCTTGTCCAAGACCAGTTCAATCGCCAAGGTATTCGTTTACATGCGGCTCTTGAACTGAATTCTCTTGAGGCTTTTCGAGGCGTAGTTAAGCAAGGCAGTTTGATTGCCTTACTTCCTGAAACATTTTTAGTGGAATTAACCGATGCGCCAGACTTAGTAGTGCGATCGCTAAATGAACCCTGCCTAACTCGCGAAATTGTGCTAGTTACAACTAGCGATCGCATTCAAATCCCCCCGATTCAATATTTTTGTAAACTCGCCGCCCAGATGATTAATCAGGAAACTCCGAGCATTTTAAAAAGTGCGTTATAGCCTAGGAAGGAGAGCGAATCTAGTTTCTAGGCTATAATTCAACATCTAACCGACTTTTGCATTAAATTCACCCGTAGAGTAATGAGTAAAGAATTTCGCGAATTTTTGCGTAAAGTTGGTAGCGGTACACATACCAGCAAAAGCTTGACGCGCCAAGAGTCAGAGACTGCCACCATCATGATGTTGCAAGGAGTGGCGACTCCTGCTCAGATCGGCGCATTTATGATCGCCCATCGGATTAAGCGTCCGACTAGTGAAGAATTAGCAGGAATGCTTGATGCTTATAAGCTTTTGGGCGCAAAGGTTGCACCGATCGCTTCTGGCAAACAGGTGCTTGTACTAGGCTCACCCTACGATGGCAGATCGAAGACTGCTCCAGTTAGCCCCGTGACGGCGATCGTTTTAGCGGCGGCGGGTATTCCTATTTTGATGCATGGTGGCGATCGGATGCCAACTAAAGAAGGATTGCCTTTTATGGAAATTTGGCAAGCATTAGGTTTAAATTGGCAAGATTTGAGCATTGAGCAAGTACAGCAAAATTTAGAAACGCAAAATCTTGGTTTTGTCTACTTACCGAAACATTTTCCTCTCGCTCAAAGTTTGGTTCCCTATCGTGATCAAATCGGCAAGCGTCCACCCTTTGCCACGCTTGAGCTAATGTGGTCACCCTATCAAGGCAACCAATTTATCGTGTCAGGATTTGTACATCCGCCTACCGAAAGCAATATTCGCGAAGCTTTCGCTCAACACTGCCTTACTGAATTTGCAACGGTCAAAGGTTGGGAAGGCAGTGTGGATTTACCCCGATCGCGTACAGTGATCATCGGGCTTAATCATGGTGATCGCTTTGAGCGCTTGACCTTATCGGCAAGGAACTATGGATTTAGCTCCGAAGATCCTGCGATCGCAAATGCTTCTGAGATGGCAATAAAAATTATTTCTGCGCTCAAAGCCGAACCTTCAGAATATCTCAACTCCGTATTATGGAACTGTGGATTTTATCTCTGGCTCTATGGAATGCATGAAGAGATACCTGCTGCGATCGCTCATGCTCAGGAAATCATCAGTAGTGGCGCGGCGCTGCAAAAATTTGAAAATTTGCTATATTCTCAATAAAATAATAAAAAAGCCGCCAGTTGGCGGCTTTTTTGTTTAACCTTCTTTAAGTTGACTAGATGGAGAATCTAGATCGAAAAGGACTTGCAACATTTGCATCGCACGGCGGCGCGTCTCGATGTCCTGTTGAGCGCGTAACTGCACCATCGGATCGTGCAAGATTTTGTTGATGATGCCGCGAGTCATGCTCTCGATCACATCTTGATGCTTGTCAGCAAAGTCAGTCCCAAGACGAGATAGAGCTTTTTCCATTTCCTGTTCGCGGATGATTTCCATTTTTTGACGCAGCTTGCTGATCGTGGGGACAGTCTCCAGCGATCGCCACCAACTATCAAATTCCGCCACACAACCTTCGAGCAGAACTTCAGCTTGCATCGCCATTTGACGACGGCTTTCTTGGTTCACAGCTACCACTGCTTGCAGATCGTCAACATTGTAGGCTTTGGTATTTGGCAACTCATTCACGTCAGAACTGATGTTGCGAGGTACTGAAATATCAACGAGGGTCAAGCCAGTATGATTTAATGCGATCGCTTCCAGATTTTTGCGACTGAGAATCACTTCTGTCGAAGCGGTACTCGTAAACACAAGATCAGAAACTGCTACACAATCCAACATTTGATCGAGCGGACGAATATCAAACTGGGCATCGCTAGTTTCAAATTCTTTAAGCATGGCTGCCGCACGATCTTGCGATCGATTGACGATCGCAATTTTTTGCGCTCCTTTGGAGATTAGATGCTTAACTAACAAGCGAGACATCTTACCAGCACCGACAATTGTGGTGTGCTTATCCGCAAGATTTTTTAGCTTCATTTGAGCAAGCTCAACTGCTGCCGAACTAATTGACACAGCACCCGTGCCAATTTCAGTTTCAGTCCGCACCCGCTTACCTGCCGACAAAGATTGTTTAAAAAGTTGGTTAAGAATTCGCCCTGCGCCATTATGTTGCTGGGCGATACGGTGGGTGTTTTTGACCTGAGCGAGAATTTGACCTTCACCAAGCACGAGACTATCTAAGCCTGATGCCACGCGCATCAAGTGAGTCACAGCGTCTTGACGGAGCAGAATAAACAGATAGCGACGGAGAAACTGTAGAGGTAGTTGGCTAAATTCCGCAAGAAACTGCATAATTTCGCGAATACCACCTTCGGATTCGCTAGTGACTACATATAACTCTAGGCGGTTACAAGTACTTAAAATGGCGGCTTCTTCGATATTCGGATAGCTCATTAGTTGAGCGATCGCAGCTTCCATACGATCTTCAGGAATACTCAACTTTTCCCGTACTTCCACAGTCGCCGTTTTATGACTCAAGCCAACAACTGCAATATTCATATCGTAAATGCGTTTCTTAATTTAGGACTAGAAATAATTATCTTATGGGAAGAGCTTATCAGGTGATAGCTACCAGTGTAGTAGGTACTTATTACTCCTTAACTTTCCTTAATAACTAAAAGAGAGGAGACACGAAGTGTCTCCTCTCTTTTTAACTATAAATGAAGAATAACCTCACCCCTAGCCCCTCTCCTTTACAAGGAGAGGGGAACAAGAAAGAAAGATATTGCTCCCCCTTTCCTTTGCAAGGAGAGGGGGCTGGGGGGTGAGGTTATTTCTTAACGCAAGTTAATAACTTTAGGGCTGTCACCAGTCAAGTGAATAGTGTCAACGAAACGAGCAGTCCTAGATTGAGTGGAGATGACCAAGGACTGAGTACGGCAACCGCCGCCAAAGAAGCGAACGCCTTCCATCAAAGTACCTGGAGTGATACCACAACCAGCAAACAATACATTTTTACCACAAGCCAATTCGTTAGCGTCATAAACGCGATCGCCATCTTCGATACCCATTTCCTTGAGACGAGCCAAGTTACCTTCGCGAGTCCACTTAGCGCTTTCAGGGGTATTAACTTCGGCAGGATCATAAACTAGACGACCTTGGAAATGTCCACCTAAGCAACGCATGGCTGCCGCCGAAATTACGCCTTCAGGTGCAGCACCGATACCCATCAACGCATGGATATTTGTACCAGCAAAACCACAACAGATTGCAGCCGATACGTCACCATCACTGATCAAACGTACGCGAGCGCCAGCAGCACGAATTTCTGAAATCAAGCCTTTGTGACGAGGACGATCCATGACTACGACGACCAACTCTTCGATCGAGCGATCTAGACATTCCGAAAGAATTTTAAGATTTTCGGTAGGTGTTTTGCGGATATCGACATGTCCCTTGGCAGCAGGGGGCGCAGCTAATTTGTCCATATAAAAATCGGGAGCTTGGAACAAACCGCCACGCTCAGAAATTGCTAAAACCGCCATAGAGCCATTTTGACCATAAGCAACGAGGTTAGTACCTTCGCAAGGATCAACAGCAATGTCAATTTCTTGTAATTCTTCGATGGTGCAGAACTCAGCAGCGTTTGCCTGTGTGCAGATGCCAACTTCTTCACCGATATATAGCATCGGCGCTTCGTCACGTTCACCTTCTCCGATGACGATGCGTCCACGCATATGGATTTTGTTCATGCGCTCACGCATTGCTTCAACCGCAGCTTCATCGGCTTCGTCTTTTTTGCCTAAGCCCATCCATTTAGAAGATGCGATCGCAGCCTGTTCAACGACCTCAATAATCTCAAGGCTGATTGTACTATCCATGTTTAGGAATCCTTACTTGTCTAAATTTTATAACTATTAAGCTTTTGTTATGTTCTAAAAATTTTCTAGAAACCGAAAACAAAATTAAGTTAGTTGTGCTTTACTACACAACCTCGTAATTAAGTTTACAGGGCAGACTGTCCCCAAACTTATAAGAAGGATAAATGAGTCATATTAAGTTTTAATAATCTTCTTTATATGTATGCAAACCCCAATACTGATTTTTAAAAGAGTTGCCTATGGCGGCTCTTTTAAAAAATCAGTATTGATAATGGGAATTGCTAGCTTTTAGGATGAATTTTGGTTAAGAAATGCTTAACACTGGTACGATCTAAGGAGGGGCTTTTCTCTTCTACCCAACCTAATGTATTGCGTATAACTGCTATGTTGCCAGACCATTCTGACCATTCTGTTCTTGCTGATGAGATACCTAAAGACCTGATGAAACCTAGCAATCTTCACGATATAGATGATGACATTGAGTCTGACAAGCCACAGGAAGCTTGTGGCGTTTTTGGAGTGCTAGCCGCAGAGGGGGATGTTGCGAAGCTAGTATATTTTGGATTGTATGCCTTACAACATCGCGGTCAGGAGTCAGCAGGTATCACTGTCTATGATGATCGTGGTACAACCAATACCTATAAGGCTATGGGTTTAGTATCCCAAGTTTTCAACGAAACAATTCTTTCTAGTCTCAAAGGATCTTTAGCGATCGGGCATAATCGCTATTCGACTACAGGTTCGAGCAAGGTTTGTAATGCTCAGCCAATTGTGGTAAATACCCGACTAGGCGATTTCTCGCTGGCTCATAATGGCAACTTAGTTAATGCCACCGAGTTGCGCGGCGAACTATCGGCTCAAGGGCATGCACTTGAATCAACTACTGATTCTGAAGGGATTGCTTTTGCAGTTTCGGAAGCTGTGGATGAAGGTCAAGATTGGCAAGCTGCGATCGTTACGGCTTTGCGGCGATGTCATGGTGCTTTTAGTTTGGTGATGGCGATGCCTAATGCGATCGCAGGTGCGCGAGATGCCTATGGTGTTCGTCCTTTGGTGATTGGTAAAACAACCGATGGCTCCTATGTTTTGGCATCAGAAACCTGTGGGCTAGACATTATTGGTGCTGAGTATGTACGCGAGGTACTTCCAGGCGAACTCGTGATCATCACGATCGAAAATGGGATTCAATCTTTGCAATGGGAAGAGTCGAAACCGAAGCTTTGTGTATTTGAGATGATCTATTTTGCCAGACCCGATAGTGTCATGCATGATGAAAGTCTTTATACCTATAGAATGCGTATCGGTAGTGAGCTGGCTAAAGAAAGTCCGATTGATGCCGACATTGTGATCGGTGTACCTGATTCGGGCATTCCTGCGGCGATTGGGTTTTCACGCGAGTCAGGCATTCCTTACGCAGAGGGATTGATTAAAAATCGTTATGTGGGACGTACTTTTATTCAGCCAACTCAAGCGATGCGCGAATCTGGCATCAAGATGAAGTTGAATCCACTTAAGGATGTTTTGCAAGGTAAGCGCGTAATTGTGATCGATGATTCGATCGTAAGGGGAACTACGAGTCGTAAAATAGTAAGAGCATTGCGTGAGGCTGGTGCGACTGAAGTACATATGCGTATTTCTTCGCCGCCTGTCACTCACCCATGTTTTTATGGTATTGATACGGACTCGCAAGATAATTTGATTGCCTCCCATGAGTCTGTCGATGCGATCGCAAAACAAATTGAGGTTGATACGCTTGCGTATCTTACTCACGACGCAATGTTAAAAGCGACACATATTGATACCACGCATTTTTGCACGGCTTGTTTTACAGGAAAATATCCGATTGAAGTTCCTGATAAGCTCAAGCGCACCAAACTTATGCTAGAAAGTACTGCACTATGACCAAGATCCTCTTTCATCTCGCATTTCCAGTCAATGATATTCCAAGTACTAAAGCTTTTTATATTGATGGTTTGGGTTGTCTGGCAGGACGAGAGTCAAGTGACTCAATGATCATGAGTTTGTACGGTCACCAGTTGGTAGCTCACGTTACTAAGGAGAGCCTCGGTTCTCAACATGGCATTTATCCGCGCCATTTCGGATTAGTTTTTTATTCCGAAAATAACTGGATGGCTTTATTAGAGAAAGTCCATGATAAGCGTCTTAAGTTTTATCAAAAGCCCAAAGTTCGCTTTGTGGATACGCCTTTAGAGCATCGCACTTTTTTCTTGGCGGATAGTTCAGGCAATATTTTGGAGTTCAAACATTACAAGTTTGAAAATGCGATTTTCGGTGAGACTGATTTTAATGAAGTTGGCGATGCGGACTTTGCTCAACAAGTTTCTGTGGTTACGCATTAAAAAAAGCATCGCTTCGCGATGCTTTATATAAAAAAGAGATGGCGCTAGCGCCATCTCTTTTTTGTTTGATGTTAATTCCATCTTTTAGCTTCTTACGAAGCATTTGTAATTGCTTTTTCTTTTGGCGTTGACGTGCCGAGCCGCCTTTGCCTTTGTCATTCCGACCTTCATTGCGTGGGGATTCCCATCGCTTTAGTCTTTGGCTCATATTTTTAGGTGATGAATTAGTTAACTCAATATACTTCAGAAGAATTAGATATTACTATCACTCTTTAGAATGAAAGCGTGCAAAATTCGCGATCACATTTAGACTAATTTTTGTTTAATTTCTTCAGGATTTCTAAATCCGATCGCAATTGCTTTGCCATCTTTGACAAATAAAGGGCGCTTTAGCAGCATTGAATCTTTAGCATAGGCTTCAATCCATTGAATATGTGACCATGTATCTTTTTCAGTGCCAAGTGATCGATAAGATTGTCCCGATGTATTTCGCATTAATCTTTCTCCTAATGCATTTACCCATTCTGCGATCGCAGTTCGGGTTGGCGGATAGTCTTTGGTATTAATAAATTCGTAGGCAATTCCTTGATTTTCTAACCAAGCGATTGCTTTTTTGCAAGTCCCACAATTGGGGATGCCATAGACTTGAAGAGACATAAATTTACTCGGATGATGACTTAAGGATTTGACTAAGTAGGTAGGCGAAATAAAACCCAGAACCCAAAAAGCTGTGGCGCACGCTGCGATTGCGCCACAGCTTTTTGGGTTTTAAGGTTTTATTTCGTCTATCTACTTACCTATAACCATTGTATTGCAAAATTGAAAACCAAATTTGAGGTGTAGCGCCGAGGGCGCTACACCTCAAATTTGGTGGTAAGTATCGTCGTCACTAGGACGCTACACCTCAAATTTGGTTAAACAAACTGGCAAGTATCATCGTCACTGTTACGGAAGAGCAAACTTGGTTGAGTGAAGTCAGTTTCTTCTGATGAAGATAAGTTCCCTTCGGCAGGATGTAGCATTGCTCTAGCTTCAAGCTGATCGTATAGAGTCTTGATTACTTGAAGGATATAACT
>CASBRC010000001.1 GCA_949128015.1 Synechococcales cyanobacterium PMM_0003 | reverse complement strand
GGATATAACCCATATGTCCTACGGAGCTGTAGGCAACCATTTTTTTCATATCAGTTTGGCTGATCGCGGTAAGACATCCGTAAATGACGCTGACCACAGCCCAACCCGCCAGATACGGGGCGATCACTTGCCATGCATCGGGCAGTAACCCTAATCCAAACCGCAATAGTCCATAGGTTCCTAATTTCAGCAAAACTCCTGCGAGCAATGTCGAAACTGGGGTTGAAGCCTCAACGTGAGCATCTGGCAACCATGTGTGCAATGGCACAATCGGAATTTTGATGCCAAAGCCAAAGAGCAGGAGTAGCAGCAAAATGACTTTAGTTGTTTTTGAGACGTTTTCGAGATGTAGGTCTTGGTAATTAAAGGTAAATGCGATCGCATCACCACGCCCCAGAAAAGCCATCCCAAAAAAGGCGGCTAGAAGAAAAACGCCTGAGATCGCCGTATAAATCAAAAATTTGGTTGCTGCGTAGCCTCTTCTTTCACCACCCCAGATCGAGATTAAGAGATAGAGGGGGATTAGTTCAACTTCAAAGAAGAGGAAAAAGAGCAGTAAATTTTGAGCAAGAAAAGCTCCATTTACGCCGCCGCCAAGTATTAACAACAAGGGGAAATAGAGTCGGGGACGTTGGACATCACTGCTGAGATAGATGGCAACAACTAGTAGTAATCCATTCAATAAAACCAGTGGTAATGACAGCCCATCTACACCTAGTCGATAGCTAAGTCCGAGCGTATCTAGCCAAGCTAGGGATTCACTTAATTGGATTGATGCCAGACTTACATCAAACTTTGTAAGTAAGAAGAGCGCCCAACCAAAAGTTGCGATCGCAATTCCTAGTGATATTCGGCGTAACTGCTGAGCGTTGCGCCCGCCTCCTAATAAGCCGATCAGAAGCGCACCTGCGATCGGTATCCACACTAATGTACTAAGCATAATTTATTAAGTAATAATTAAAACCATCGTCATTGCCGCGCCGTAGGCGCGGCAATGTTAATTCAAATGCCATTTGCGGCAATATTAATTGAGACCATAAAAAGCAGCAAAGCCGATCGCAATTAGACCGATTACAATCGTCAGCACATACTGCTGCAATCGACCTGTCACCGTATATTTGAGGCTCTCGCCACTAAATATCGAGGCGAAGCCCAAAAAGTTGACCGAGCCATCGACTAAATAGCGATCGACCCAAGTGAAAATCTTGGAACCACCACCCACAATTAAGACCACCGTGTACTTATAGAGCGCCTGTACATAAAGATCATAGGCGAGTAAGTCTTGGACGGCTTTCCAAAGATTACGGGTAATCTTTGGTGGCATCAGCACTGAGGTTCCTGTTCTGTGGGGTTTGATATAGATATATGCACCGATACCGAAGCCGAGTAAGCCTGAAGTTGCCAGCACGACAGTACCCCAAATATCGACTATATCTAAGTCAATATTTACAAAATTCCACGACGGAAGCAAGATCGGGACGAGCAAAGTAATAATCGTCAATGAAACTAATGGAATCGCCACTTGCCAAGCAACTTCAGGAGCGCGACGAGTTTTCGGTTGCACTTGTCCAAGGAAAACGAGCGCAAAGATTCGCATTAGTCCAAAGGCGGTAATGCTATTGACTAATAATGCGATCGCAATTAGCCAAGGGTCACTATTCCAAAAAGTCTGTTCCCAGCGTAAGAGTGTCCAAAATCCACCAAAGGGAACCAGTGCCACTAACCCCAACGAACCGACAATAAAGGCTACGAGTGTAGCGGGCATTCTCGTTTTAATTCCACCCATTTCCGTCAGATCTTGAGTCACGGTGGTCATCATCACTGCGCCCGCACTCAGGAATAACAGCGATTTGCTGATGCCATGACTAAAAAGCAATCCCAAAGCGAGATCTGGCTGTTGCATACCCACAGCGATAAAAACTAGACCGAGATAAGCACTGGTCGAGTGCGAGAGGGCGCGTTTCATATCGATCTGGGCGATCGCGACTAACGATGCCCCGATCGCTGTAATTGTGCCAAGCACAACTGTCACCTCGGCAGCGACTGGGAACAACGACAAAATAGGCTGAAATTTAATCAGTACATAGGCTCCAGCACCGACCACTACTGAGTTTCGCAAAATTGAGGCAGGGTTTGGACCCTCCATCGCCTCATCGAGCCAGAGGTGCAGTGGAAACTGGGCGCATTTACCCAATGGGCCCGCAACTAAGGCAAGTCCTAATAAAGTGCCAAATTGTTGATGTTCGGCAAAATAGGCGATCGTTTGTGGTGCATCTGCCCATGCCTTTAAATCGGAAAAATTCAAGCTATCCGTAAGATTAGATAGCGCAACTACAGCCATCAACAAAAACAAGTCGCCAACTCTCTTTGTCCAAAATGCGTCTCTCGCAGCCGTCACCACTAAAGGCTGTGCATACCAAAAGCCGACTAATAGATAGGTGGACAGCGTGAGCATTTCTAGCAGGGCGTAGCTAAAAAATAGTGAGTCACTAAAAGCAATCCCTGTAATTGCAGCTTCAAAAAAGCCAATCAAGGCGCAAAATCTAGCGATCGCCCAATCATTTTCTAGCGATCCTAGTCCGTATACCTGTGAGATTAAGCTCATCGTGGCGATCATTATCGATGCGCCAGCGCTAATCGTGGAAATTTCAAAGGAGCAAGCAATATTTAGATCAAGAGCATGAAACCAAATAAATTCAGCTTGTTGAGCAGGTTGTCCCCAAACTGATGTTAGTAGCCAACAACTATGCACTAAGGCAATTGTGGTCATTAACACATTTAAATAAACCGCAGGGCGAGGACCAGTACGGCGCACGATCCTTAATGACCAAGGAAGTGTTAGCGCTGCACCCAGCAAACCATAGCAAGGAAGTAACCAAGCTGTTTCTAGGATCATTGATTCTACTATAGAGTTTTTACTATGTTTATCTTAAGATCTATTAGATACTTTAAAAGTTTACCGTAAAATGCTTCGTGCTTAAGTTATCGCGATCGCGATCGCTCTTTTTCGCCAGACAAGGGGCTTAAGCCCTTTGTTCAATGCATTTCGTAATAGCGATTTAATAAAATAAAGCGATCGCAAGCTTGTTGATGACGTTTTTGCCAAGTTGCAGGACTACGCGCAGTTTGCAACATGGTGAGATCTACGCCGAGCATTTTTAATTGTTTATCGATTTCTACTTGCAAAGATAAATTTTGCGGTGTTATTTCTAAATTAGTATTTACCAACTCAGCCTGAAAAAACTTTTGAATTTCACAATGCGATCGCAAACAATCTTTGGCGATCGCGGGTGCGGGATCTGCTTGCGATGCGATCGCAGTTTGCAATATTTCTAACTGGTTTTGCAAATCCCGAATTAAATTTAAATAATTTTGTGACAATGTTCTCGTAGGGGTTTTAGCATTTGCGCCAACATTTCCAAATTATCATCAAAATCTCCATTTGCAAATGCTAAACCCTCTTTGCTGTAACCGATCGCCTATCCCTACGGTTTGGGATTTATCTGTGAATTGCGAAGGTTTGGGGCGAAGCATTCCCAATTTGAGATGGTCTTAAATTTGATAGGTTGCTTG